>NZ_JACEFB010000021.1 GCF_013694095.1 Thermogemmata fonticola
AGGATGTCAATGGATCGGATTTGACAAACGGCACTTCCGCGGCTGCCACAGGAACATCTCCGGGAGTTAACGGCAGTCATTCCACGACGGCGAATGGTCATGCGGAAGCAAAAATTGGCCAAAATCCGGGGGAATCTGGGCCTGCGAATGTTGCACCTGGTGGTTCCACCGCTTCGACTTCTTCCGAAAATGGTTCCCCGTCTTCGTCCCCGAAGATAAGCTCTGAGAAGTTTGTCAGTTACAATCCAAAGGATATTCACACAGATTTGACAGTGGAAGCTGGGGAGGCATCGGCAGGTGCAACGGCGGACGGCTCGGCTTTTTCGACTGCCGAAAGCGGGGAAAAATCGGGGACTGTCAAGCCGGCTCCAGGGACCGAAACGGCAGCGGGGGAGAACGGGGACGAGCTGGACAATGGGGCTTGGACCGAGGACGAGGCGGCTTGGGACGAAGAGGGCGAGGACTGGGACGGGGAGGACGAGGATTGGGACGAAGGGGATGAGGAGGACGGCGGTTGGGACGAGGAAGACGAGGAGGGGCCGAACGGGCCGGGGAATGGCAGCGGCGGTCCGGGTGGTGGTGATGGCGATGGTTCCGGCGGCGGCGGTTCGAGTGGTGGTGGTGATGGCGGTTCCCCGCGGGGTGGTCGAGGCGGACCTCGTGGCGGGCGTGGTGGGCCGGGTGCAGCGGGTGGCAGTGGCGGAGCGGCGGGTTCTTCTCACAGTGACAGCGGTTTGTCCCAACGCAGTCGAAAATTCGATCCGTCGCAATTCTTCCGCTTCGGCATCCTGGACATTGGCCCGCGGAATGAGGCCCGTTGCCGACGGGGCAGGAAGGCGGTGCGTTCAGCCTCCGAGTTGGGCCTTGGCCGCCGCCGCGACTGCTTCCGGGGTGAAGCCGAAGTGGCGGGTGACATCCTTGAGGGGGGCCGAAGCGCCGAAGGAACGCATGGCCAGGATGGCTCCCGTGGGACCAGCGTAACGTTCCCAGCCGAGGGGGGACGCCATTTCGACGCAGACGCGGGCGGTGAGGTGGGGCGGCAGGACGGCGTCGCGGTAGTCACGGGGTTGCTCTTCAAAGAGTTCCCAGGAGGGCATGCTGACGACACGGGCGGGGATGTTTTCCCGGTCCAGGAGTTCCGCAGCCGCGAGGCAGAGATGGACTTCACTCCCGCTGGCGATGAGGAGGACGCGGGGGTCGGGGGCGTCGCGGAGGACGTAAGCCCCGCGGGCCAGTCCGGAAGCCGGGGCGAGGCGGGAACGGTCCAGCGTGGGGACGGCCTGGCGGGTCAGGGCCAGAAGGACGGGGCGATGGGTTTGGGCCAGGGCAACGCGGTAGGCTTCCACGACTTCGTTGGCGTCGCAGGGGCGAATGACCAGGAGGTTCGGGATGGCGCGGAGGGCGGCGAGGTGCTCCACGGGCTGGTGGGTGGGTCCATCTTCGCCGACGGCTATGGAGTCATGGGTGAAGATGTAGAGGACGGGCAGGTGCATGAGGGCGGAGAGGCGGATGGCGGGCCGGCAGTAGTCGGTGAAGACGAGGAAGGAGGAACCGTAGGGGCGAAGGTGGGACAGGGCCAGGCCGTTGAGGATGGCAGCCATCGCGTGTTCGCGGACTCCGAAGTGGATGTTGCGGCCCTGGGGGGAAGCGGCGGTGAAGACACCGGCTTCGGGGAACTTGAGGAAGGTCTTGGTGGAGGGGTTGAGGTCAGCGGAGCCACCCAAAAGCCAGGGGATGCGTTGGGCCAGGAGGTTGAGGACCTGGCCGGAGCTGTCGCGGGTGGCCAGTCCTTTGGGGTCCGGGGGAAAGGCCGGCAGGTCGCGGTCCCAGTGCGGCGGCAGCCGGCGTTGGAGCAGGAGCAGGAGCTGCTCCGCCAGTTCCGGGAACTGGTGGCGGTAACGTTCCCAGAGGGCGTGCCAGAGTTGACGCGCTTGAGCACCGCGGCGTGCGAGGAGCTGCCGGAAGTGGTGGGCAGCCTCGGGGGGCACGAGGAACTGGGCGTCTTCGGGCCAGCCGTAGAAGCGTTTGGTGAGGCGGACCTCTTCGGCACCGAGGGGTTCGCCATGGGCGGCATGGGTGTCCTGCTTATGGGGGGCGCCGTAGCCGATGTGGGTGCGCAGGCAGATGAGGGTGGGGCGGTCGCGGACGCGGCGGGCTTCGTGGAAGGCCTCGGCGATGGCCTGAAGGTCATTCCCGTCGGCCACACGCAGGACGTGCCAGTGGCAGGCGCGGAAGCGGGCGGCCACGTCCTCGGTGAAGGCCAGCTCGGTCGGCCCGTCGATGGTGATGTGGTTGTCGTCGTAGAGGAGCGTCAGGTTGCCCAGGCGCAGATGCCCGGCGAGGGAGACGGCTTCAGCGGCGACGCCCTCCATGAGGCAGCCATCCCCGCAGAAGGCGTAGATGTGGTGATCGAAGAGACCCTCGAAACCGGGGCGGGTAAAGTGGGCGGCCAGCCAGCGCTGGGCGATGGCCATCCCCACGGCATTGGCCACCCCTTGGCCGAGCGGGCCGGTGGTGGTCTCGACACCGGCGGTGAGGTGGTATTCGGGGTGTCCCGGCGTGCGGCTGCCGAGCTGGCGGAAGGCCTGGATTTGCTCCAGGGGCAAGGCCGGTTCCTCGGTGACTCGTCCCTGGTCATCGACATGGCGGATGCCAGCCAGATGGATCAGGGCGTACAGCAGCATGGAGGCATGGCCATTGGACAGGACGAAGCGATCGCGGTTGGGCCAGAGGGGATCGTCGGGATCATAGGTGAGGAAGCGGGACCAGAGGACGTAGGCGGCGGGGGCCAATCCCATCGGGGCGCCGGGGTGGCCGGAGTTGGCCTTCTGCACGGCGTCCATCGCCAGAGTCCGAATGGTGGTGATAGCCAGGCGATCCAGATCGGTGAATTCCTCCATGCATCTCCTCACACAGCAGGGATCGGGAAAAACAGCCCCGTTGCCGATGATGATAGGAAGGCTGCCCCGGCCCCGGCGAGAGGCGGACAAGGCGGGCCACGGCGCCCAGGAGGTCGGAATAGTCGCCGTTTCTGGCACAAACGGGCGAAAAAAGCGGTAAAAACTAGCAAAAATCGCTTGACAAGAGCCGAAAAGATAGAAAAATGCCTCATATTTGAGGGAAGAACGGCCAAGTCGCGGCGACTCTGGCCAATTTTGCCGGAGGTTCCGGGGTATCTGTCCCCTAGTAGTGGAGAAGCATGTCATGGCCAAAGCCAACGGTGCCAAGAGTGCGAGCAAGTCTCTGACCAAGAGCCAGTTCTTCACCGAGATCGCAGAGCGAACGGGCTTGAAGAAGGCCGATGTGGCGAAGGTCTTCGATGCCATCGCCGACATCATGAAGAAGCAACTGCGCGTCAGCAAGAACGACTCGGTCAAGTCGCTGACCTTGCCCGGCCTGCTCAAGGTGCGGGCCAAGTACGTCCCCGCGCAGAAGGGCGGCAAGGAGATGATCAATCGCTTCACCGGCGAGAAGATGATCACCAAGGACAAGCCGGCTTCCGTGCGGGTGACAGCGCGTGCTCTGAAGGCCCTGAAAGAGAAACTCATGTAAGCCCGTCCCCTCTTCCTTCCCGATCGACCGTCTCGCTGCCGCTTGGCCCTGCTCCCGCGGCGTGGGAGTTTGTATGGGACTCTGCGGCGTCCACGCCCCTCGATTCCTGCTCCCAGCGGGTGCTGCCCTCGCTGGCGCCGTACTGGCGGAGACGAGGCGCTGCCGGTGACACCGCCACGGGCGCTTCCGCCGAGGCGTTCCCTCCTTCCGCTGAGACCACCGTGAAAGCCGAGGGGAGCACGGAAACCTCCCGGCAAGCGGGCGGGGGCTTGACTGCCATTTTGGATCATTTGTACATTATATACGGGTATTCAGAAAAGGAAACAGTTTTCCGGCGGAAAATTCGGGAAGGGTCAGGCGGCAAGCGCGGGGCTGCTCCGGGAGCAGGGAGCCGGGACGGGGCTGATGACACAGCCCGGTCAGTTGACATCCGTGGGTCCGGTGTCAGCGGGTGGTCAGGGATTGTAGGGCATGAGGATGGGCGGGGCGGTGATGCCGGCGGCGAGAGTATCGGGGTGGTCGGCAATGGCGGCGCCGAGTTCGGTCAGATCGCGGAAGTCGCGGTCGGAGGGGCGGCGGCCGAGGAATTGGCGGGTGAGGGTGCGGCAGAGGTTGTCGGCAGCAGCGCGGATGAGGCTGTCCGATTGGCGGCCGGCGTAGAGGGCGGTGCAGAGGATGACGGTGAGCATTTGAGCGCGGGCGGAAAGTTCGGACATGCGGCACTGGCGGTCGGCGAGTTTGAGCTGGTGTTTGCGGAGTGCGGCGGAGAGTTCGGCGGCCATGTGGGCGAGCTGTTCGGCGGCGAAGCGGGCATGGCGCTGCAACTCCGGGGGCAACGGGGGCAGTTCGCAGACCCTGCGGCGGAAGAAGCGGCCCAGCAGCCAGCGGGTATAGGCCCACAGCGGTGCCTTGAGCTTCCAGAGATGGAGCGGATTGAGGAAGTTCGGCTTGCGAATGCCGGCGGCGGCCAGGATGCGCCCGATCGGCTCGAAGAACTGCCGCCCATGCTGCTTGACCAGGGACTTGAAGAAGGCCATGCCGAGCATTTCGCCTTCCCCTTCGTAGATGCAGGGGGCGAGGAAGTCGTGGACGTTGTCGCCGAAGAGATGGCCGTGGAGGAAGGCGCGCCCGCCGTGGGTCTTCATGTGCAGCTCGATGGCGGCCTCTTTCTGGGCCTCGCTGCCGAAGATTTTGGCGACGATGCATTCCATCTCGCCGCGGTAGCCGGCGTCGAGCAGGGCCGCTCCCCAGGCCGTGAGAGCATCGCAGGCGACGATCAGGCCGGCCAGGTGGCCGATGCGGCGGCGGACCAATTCGCGCGTGACAATCGGCTGTCCATAGGTGATGCGGAAGCGTGCCCAGGGGAGGATGTCGGCGAGCATCAGCCGCATGGTTCCCGCCGCGGTGGCGCACAGAGCGACCCGCCCGCGGTTGAGGCCGTGATAAGCGATCATCAGGCCGTCGCCGCCGGGGGCTTGCAGGCGGTGGCTCACAGGGACCCGCAGGCCGTCGAAAATGATGCCGTAATTGTGAGCGTGCTTGAGGGCGTAGAGGCCGTAGCGCTTCAGGCGGAATTGGGCGGTCTCCGTCGGGGGCAGGTCCACAATCAGCACAGCGGGTTTTTGGTCGATCAGGCAGACCAAGCCGATGGTCCGGCCTGGCAGCACGTTGGTGATGAACAGTTTTTCCCCGTGGATGACGTAATCATCTCCGTCCCGGACCGCCGTGGTGCGCAGAGCGGTCAGGTCCGAGCCGGCGTTCGGTTCGGTCAGGGCGAAGGCGGACAGTCGGCGTCCGGAGGCCAGTTCGGGCAGCCAGCGCTGCTTCTGCTCGTCGGTCCCGAAGGTTTGGATGGGATCGACGGCCCCGATGCAGCCGTGGACGGACGCCAAGCCGGCGACGGTCGGGTCCACCGTGGCCATGCGGGTCAGGAAAGGGGCGAAGTGGGCGAAGGGCAAGCCGAGACCGCCGTATTTCTTCTCCACCAGCAAGCCCCAATAGCCGGTCGCAGCCAGGTCCTCCAGCACCGCCGGGGCGATCTTCCCTTGCTCATCCCAGAGCGTTCCCGCCTGGCGGTGGCGTTGGACCACTTCCACGGCCTCCCGCATGGCCCGGGCGCTGGTTTCGTCCAGGGGCGGGGGACGCAGGTCCCATTGCTCCGCTTGGACCTGAGCGTCCCAGACGGCGCGGTGGATGGGGCTGGCCGCCGTCTGATACCGGCTGGCGAAAAGGCTTTCCACCTGTTCATCCGCGGCATCGACCGCCCCCAGGCGGCGGACCTCCTCCGCGCTCTTGCCGCTGAGGCGCAAAGCCTCCTCGGCAAACGACGGGCGGCTGCTCCCGGCCACTCCATCCGCGGAGGCCGGTTCGATTCCCGGTGGAAGCACGCCAGGACGGCTCTCAGTGCTCATCGCCGCTTCTCCAAAGACAGGTTAGCGGGAACAAAGACCCTGCCAGGCACGCCGGAGGACAAGACACCCTCATGGCCGGGCCTCCTGGGGATGAGAGGACTGAGCGGCGGGGGCCGCCCCGGCGGGGACGCGTTCGGAGGAGGCGGCGGGGTAGAAATCCCGCTCCTCGCTGGCCAGCATGCGGAGGAGGGCCGCAGGAGTAAAGCGGGGGCCAAAGCGGCGCTGGAGCACGTCCAATTCCCGCACGACGCGGGGGATGCCCAAAGCATCGGCGGTGTGCAGCGGGCCGCCTCGGAAGGGTGCAAAACCAGTCCCCAGCACCATCGCCAGATCAATGATCCAGGCTTCCTCGGCCACGCCGCTTTCCAGGCACCGGGCCGCCTCGTTGATCATCGGATAGATCAGCCGCTGCTGGAGTTCGCTCAGGCCGTTCTCCACCTCTTCATCGCTCACGCTGGCCACAGCTTCCCCGCCGCGGACTTGCCCCCAGGGACTGACCCCCTTCTTCTTCTCCCCGTCATAGCGGTAGAAGCCGCGCCCGCTCTTTTTGCCCAAGGCTCCGTCCGCGACCATCGCGGCGAAGTACTCTGGGGTGGGACTGGGTTCGGCGGCCAAGGCAGCGAAGGTCCGGCTCACATCCGCGGCGATGTCCACGCCGATTTGGTCCAGAAGTTCCAGCGGCCCCATCGGCATCCCGAAACGCACCGCGGCCCGATCGATTGCCTCCGCCGCTATCCCCTCCCGCAGCAAACGCACCGCCTCGTCCAGATACGGAAAGAGGATGCGATTGACCACAAAGCCGGGGCTATCGTTCACGACCACAGGCACCTTGCCGACTTTGCGAACCAGTTCCACCAGGGCGGCGATGGCCTCTTCGCTGGTGAACGGGGTGCGGACCACTTCGACCAGGGGCATCTTGTGGACCGGGTTGAAGAAGTGCAGGCCGGCCACGCGCGGGGGCTGATCCACCGCTTCCGCCAGGCGCGTGATCGACAGGGCCGAGGTGTTCGACACCAGCACCGCCTCCGCTCCCAACTGCTCCGCGAGTTGCCGGAACACTTCCCGCTTGACCTCTTCCTTCTCGACGACGGCTTCGATGGCCAGGTCGGCTCCCGCCGCGGGTCCCCACTCCGCTGTCGCTGTCAGGCGCTGCAAGGCGGCTTCCGCCTCCGCTGCGGGCAAGACCCCTTTGCTGACCGCCGCGCGCGTCAGCTCCTCGACACGCTGGCGGGCCGCCGCGGCCAGGTCGGGTTGAATCTCCTTGATGACTACAGACAGGCCGTTGACAGCGAGCAGTTGGGCGATGCCGCTGCCCATGACGCCGCCGCCAACCACCACGGCTTTCTGGAAGGCTCTCGGCCGTACGGCGGCACGCACCCAGGTCGAAGCTTTCCGGGCCTTCTCGCGTGCAAAGAACAGCTCGATGAGGCGCCGGGACTGCGGCGTAAAGACCACTCGGCGGAACTCTTCCCGTTCCGCAGCGTATCCCTGCTCCACGCCGCCGCGCATCCCCGCTTCGATGGCCCGCAGCGCTGCCAGGAGCGCCGGATAATGCTCCGCCTTGATCCCCAGCCGCTTGCGCGCTTGCACCAGCAGCCACCAGCGCCCCGCCCAGGTGCCATCTACCAGCCGGTCCGTCAGGCTCCGCCGCGGATAGGGCACCGGCAAGTCCCGCAAGCGATCTGCCAGGAACGACTCAATCCCGGCCTCCCAGCTCTCCGGCGGATACACCGCATCGACCAGACCCGCTTCCCACGCTTTGCGGGCATGGAGGGTCGAGCCTTCAAGGATCATCGTCACCGCCCGGCGCCAGCCGATCAGCCGCGGCAGCCGTTGTGTTCCGCCCCAACCCGGAATCAAGCCCAATTGCACCTCCGGCAAGCCCAAGCGGGTCGAAGGATCATCCCGTGCGATGCGGAAGCGGCAGGCCAAAGCGAACTCCAGGCCGCCCCCCAAGCACGGACCGTGGATCGCTGCGAGGGTCGGGCACGTCAGCCGTTCCAAGCGCGTGAACAAATCCTGCCCCGCCCGCAGCACCGCCTCGACTTCCTCCTCCGTCTGCAACCGCTGGATTTGCTTGACATCCGCCCCGGCCAGAAACCCCGACGCCTTCCCGCTGCGGAACACCACAGCCCGCGGCAGGCTCCTTTCCCACCGCTCCACCAGCGACCGCAGCTCGGCAAACAACCCCTCCGTGAAGATGTTCACCGGCGAACCGCTCACATCGAAAGTCACCACCTCCACCTCACGCTCATCCCGTTCCCATCGCAAATGCTCCCACGCTTCCTGAGCCACGATGGCCGCCATGATCGTTCCTCCCCGGTTGAAGGTGCCGCGTCCTGCTTGCGTTCCGTCACATCCCGCTTTTCCCCGGCTCTTCGACTCTCACCCCTAGCTTACCCCATTCTACTCTCCCGCAACACCCAAACTCCAGGAATTATCCTCCTCCAATTCCTACTACCATCAACTCCGACTGCCCTTCCTCTTCCTCCTGACCTCCCCCGGCAAGACACGTCCCTCCCCGGCTTGACAGACCGGCCGCCCGGTGCATCGCCGAAATGGACCGCCCGCAATCGATATGAGGGACAGAGGTATGTCACCGGCCTGCTTCCGCCCTCGCGGGAGAAGCTGCGGTTCCCGGTGGTCAACGACTGCCACCTGCTCCTGCTGGCCAGGGACTGCCAATGGTTCCTACTGGTCAACGAGTGCCACCTGCTCCTGCTGGCCAGGGACTGCTACTTACGGGGAAAGCCTCGGCGGAAGAGGACCAACCGTAGTCCTGGAGCGTCGGTCGGACTGCGGCGGGGGAAGGAGAAACCTCAGCGGCAGGTCGAGAGGCGGGGCGAGACGGAGAAACTCCAGAGAAGACGGAAGCGAACGCCGCGGACAGAGCGGGCGTATAAAACATATCCGTCCATCCGACGCATGGCACGGTGCGGGGAGACGGCCCGCAAGGTGTCGGAGAGCGGGCGGATTCCGGCTGTGCCGCTGAGACCAGCGGTAAGTGGCAGAGTTGAGGGCTGTCGAGCGGAACGGGAGCAACGCCATGGGCGCGTGGCTGAGCGATCCAAGCATCCTCCTGGCGGGTTTGTTTTTAGCGTTGGTGCAATTTTTGGCGGCGTTGCCGTGGCTGTATGTGGTGGACCCGCGGGGCTTCCGCCGAGCTTTGGTCACTCCCTCGGCGATGATGTCGGTGGGATTGGGCTTATTGGCAGCAGGTGTGGCCCTGGCCATCTACATGGGCTACAACACGGACTCGCGGACCCTCTCCTGGAACGGGCGGTACATCTACGGCGGCCTGTTGCATTTGCAACTCCTCATCGACCTGCTCATCGTGATTCCCTACGGCGTGGTGGCGCTCTGGCCCAAGGGTGGAGCGGTGGCCTACGCGGCCTATCGGGAGGCGTGCCGGCAGCCGATGTTCTGGCTCATCACCCTGGGCGGCGTGCTTTTGACCTGGCTGTCGGTCTGCATCCCCTATTTCACCTTCGGCGACGACTACAAGATGATGAAGCAGATCGGCTTCGACATCGCCATGCTAGCGGCGATCATCTTCGGCGTGCTTTCGGCGAGCATGTCGATCAGCGAGGAGATCGAGGGCCGGACGGCGGTCACCCTCATGAGCAAGCCGGTGAATCGGCGGCAGTTTTTGATCGGCAAGTATGTGGGGATCATACTCGCCTGCCTGATCCTGACCCTGTTTTTGGGCTGGAACCTGACGTATGCCTTGCGAGCTGTGCGGGAGTTCGACCAGATCAACAACGATCCGGACCCGGTGGATCCCTATGCGCCGCTGAGCAAGGTCGTCGATCCGATGACTTTCCAAGCCCAGCGGAGTGTAGTGCCCTTGTTCGAGACTCCCGTGCCTTCCTCGCCTGGCAAGGCGGTGGCGCGGGGGGCGGGCCTGTGGTTTTCCGACGTAACGGCCCACACCCTCGGCCAGATGCTTGGCTTCGGCAAGGTGATGATCCTCGTGGCCATTGCTGCGGCGCTGGCGACACGCTTGAGCTTCGTCGTCAATATCGTGCTCTGCCTGCTCATCTACTTCCTGGGGCATTTGGCGCCGGTGGTGGTCCGCGTGACGGAATCAGCTTCCGGCACAGCGGTAGGGGCGGGATTGGTAGCCTTCCTCGGCAGGCTCTTCGACGTGCTCCTGCCCGCCCTGGAGTTCTTCAACATGGGTCCGGCCATCATCCGCGAAGCTCCGCTGGACCTGTGGCGATTCGGCGGCTACGTCCTCACTGTGCTGGGTTATTCCGTCCTCTACGCAGCCATCGCCCTCATCGTGGGCCTTCTCCTCTTCGAGGATCGGGACTTGGCCTGACAAGCGTCCGAGGATGGGAAACTTCGCCGACTTGGCGCCTTTCCCGCTTCCCAGCCCAGCGGACCGTTCGCGAAACAACCCGCCCGTCACGAACACGGACCAGCGCCTGCTCTGCGGATACCCGGACCGGTCAACCTGAATCGGGGAAACGGCCAGAGCCAAACCGGTCCACGCGGCCGGGTGTTCCCCTTTTGACTCGACAAACTGTCGGCCCGCGGATAAGGTGAAAGAGATTCGCGGGCATCCCGTGTGGGCTTCCGATAAAAGCAGATTGAGCGGGGATTCTGCCCGTGCCGTTTCTTACCCCAGGAGACATTCCAGCATACTCATCGGAGCAACGGCGCATTTCCCCGGCATCGCGCCCCGGAAAGTCTCCCGTTGTCCCCGAGTAGCCTTGGTTTCACCTTCCATTCCGGTTCCTTGACGAGGAGGTATCCCATGGGTCTGTTTGACAGCATTTTCGGCGAGCGAGGGCAGCGGGAGCTGACCAAGCAAGAAGCATTCGCGGGCATCCTGATGGGAGCCATTGCTTCGGATGGCCACATCAGCAGCGAGGAGGCCCAAGGACTGTGTACCATCCTCTCCCGGATGAAACTTTACGACAACTGGACCGAGGAGAAATTCAACAACATGCTCAATCGGCTCTTGGGCATGATCAAGCGGCAGGGGGTGGAGAGCGTACTGCGGGCTTGCGCCCAGGTGCTGCCGGAGAGGCTCCACGAGACGGCCTTTGCCAACGCCTGCGATCTGGTCCTCGCCGACGGCGTTGTGGAAGAGGAAGAGAAGGAATACCTCAATCAGCTCCAGCAGATTTTGGGGATCAGCGGGGACCAAGCGATCACCATTGTGGAAGTGATGATCATCAAAAACCGCGGCTGAGCCAGCAGCTCCGCTGACACCGCCCCGCATCCTCCGCTCCGAGGGGAACCGGGTCGGTCAATCCCTCAAACTCCCAAAGCGACTCCGTCCGCCACCTTCCGAGAGGGAACCCCCTTCTTCCTACTTCGTCGGTGAAATCCGACCAATCAGCCATCAAGGTTGTAGGCGAGCAGACGGCGGGGCTTGTGGCTGCGGGTGAGTTGGCGGGGGAGGCAGCAGGAGGCGGCCCGCCTCCCCGGAGAAACCCGATGGCCGGTGAGTAGGACACGGTGACACGCATCCTGCTCGAACCCTGCGGCCAGGATTGGCTCGCCGCCCTCGCCCCCCGACTCCACCTCATCCCGCCTATCGAACCCGAAAACCCCGATCCCGCCCTCGCCACCATCCAACGCCTCCCCGACAGAGTCTTCCGCTCCACTACCCCCAACCCTACCTCCTCCATCTCGAAGTCCAATCGAGTTGGGAATCCACCCTTCCTCAGCGGCTGCTGGAATACAATGTTTTGCTCCGTAGTCGACGGCGTCTGCCGGTGCAGAGTGTGGGGCCTTTGCTCCATCGTCGGGTGGAGCCTCCCGCCTCCTGTGGTCTTCGGGAGTATCGGGACGAAGCCGGGTGTACCTAGATTCTCTGGGGGTGGGGGCTGAACCCGCGAGGTGTTTCCCCAGACTTAGCAGAGCTGCCCGGCAGGGACCCTCCAGAAAATCTGGCTGCACCCAACGTGTAGGACTTGGCGGGTTGGGCTTGACGGCGAGGGAAGCGGTGGGGTGTAGTAGGCAGGGTGTGGGGCGAAGGGAAGGGATAGCTCAATGGCTCGGATAGGTGAGTTAGCTGTGACGTGGCACGAGGCGAAGAGCGGCAGGATGACTTTAGGGCAAATCTGGCAGATTCCTGTGTTTCTGCTCGGAGTGGCGGTGTTTACGGCGGCGCATTTGGGCTGGCTGCCGTCGTGGACGGAGGACGAAGCGTCGGCCTACGGTCGGCTGGTGGAGCAACTCCAGGAGGCATGCCAGCGGGTAACGCCAGACCGGGAGGAGATTCGGACCCTGGTCGAGGCACTGGCGGCGCGCGGCGACCCACCGGCACAGTGGGAGCAGCAGGGGCGGTATGCTTTGGGGAGCGGTTACGTTCGGCTGGCGGAACTGACCGGTGACGAAACCGAGGCGCAGTCCTACTGGCAGGCCGCGCTGAAGCAATTGGAGCAGGTGCAGGCTGAGGCCCTGGACCCCAGCGAGCGTCCGCGGTGGACATTCCGGCTGACTAAGGCGCGGGCAGCGGCGCAACAGCAACCTCCGCCCGCCGAGGGGGACATCCGCGTCTGGATCGCGGTGCTCGCCGCGGTGCCCTACGGGGAAGATGCCGGGGACGCAGGGCGCCTGCAAGCGGAGCTGGCCCTGCGCCTGTCCCCGCCGGATTGGCCCACAGCACGGGAGGGATTGACGAAGTATCTGCTTGGTGCGGGTCTGGCGACGCCGCCGCCATCCCTTGCCCGCGCCAAGCTGAAGCTGGGGGAACTCCTCGTCCGCCGCAAAGACTGGGCCCAGGCCCGCAAGTGGCTGGAGCAGATCGGTCCGGAGGCGGCCGTAGCTGTGCAGGCGTCGGGCCGCTTTCTCCTAGCTCAGGTCAAAATTGCGGAGGATGACTGGCAAGGTGCCGCACGAGACCTGGAGCTGCTCCGCGGGTTGAGCGGGATTGATCCGTCCCTGCGCCGCCGGGCCGCCTATCATTTGGCCTGGTGCAAGCAGCAAATGCGGGAATACCACGCTGCACTGTCCCTCTACGAAGAAGCTGCGGGAGGCGAACCGCCGGAGTCCCAAGCGGCAGCCTTGCGCCTGGCTGAGTTGCTGCTCAAAGAGCCGACCTCGGAGCGTCGGCGGCGGGCCGTCCCGTATCTGCAACAGGCTACCCGCGGGCTGTCCGGCCCTCAGTCTTGGCGCAATCCGTTTCTGCGCCTGAATGAAGCGGTGCCCATCTTCGAGCTGGCCGCAGGAGTGCTGACAGAAGATGGACAGTTCGAGGCCGCTCTGAGCGTGGTGGAAGCCTACCGTCCCCTCTGTCAGCAAGGACGGGAGCGGGAGAAGCGCGCCGAGGTGCTATCCGCCTGGGTGGAGGCGTTGCAGCGTCGGGGCGAACCGCTGGCTGAGCGGGCTATGGCCGCCGCGCAGGAATACGAACAATTGGCCGGCGTGTCCGCGCCGTCCGCCCAACAAGGCGAATGGCTCCGCCGCGCTGCCCTCCTCTACCGCCAGGCTGGACAATTGCCGCTGGCCATCGCCACGCTTCGCCGGGCCGTCCGGCTCCCTGACCTGCCCGAATCCCTCGCCGGAACACTCTGGGCGGAACTCGCCGAAACCCTCATTGCCGCCGAACAGCCCCTTCCCGACATCCTCCAAGCCTTCAACGAAGCCCTGGCGAGTTCCGGTCCCGCTGCCACACGCGTCCGCTATCGCTTGGCCCGCCGCTTCATCGACAGCCGGGACAACCGCCTGCGCCCCCTCGCCCTCGCCCTCTTTGAACAGATCGCCACCCAGCAGACCCTCTCCGAAACCGAGCGGGACTACCACGAACGCGCCCTCATCGAGCTGGCCCATGACCACATCCGCGCCGGACGATTCGCCGAAGCCGAAGTCTGGCTGCGCAAGCAGATCGCCCTTTACCCTGCGGGTCCCGAAGCTCCCTTGGCCCGCTTGCTCCTGGGCATTTGCCTCGTGCAGCGTTCCACTGCCCCGCCGCCGCTTCAGCCCGACCCCTCCGCCGCCCAACGCTTGCGTGAAGAGGCCGCCCAACTGTTCCGTCAAGTCATCGACGAAATGGAACGCCACCACCAGCGGCACGGCCAACTCGACGAACGGCAAGCCTGGCTCCGCCTCCAGGCCCACCTGCGGCTCCTGCAAACTTACCTGCTCCTGAATACCCCAAAATCCCTCAATGAACTCCTCTTCGAGGCCGACCGCCTCCGCGAACACCACCGCGGCACCGTGGAGGAACTCATCATCCTCAGCCTCATGTATCACGCCTTCAAACTCAAGGGTGACCCCGTCCGCGAACGCCAAATCCGCGACCAGATGAAGGAACTGTTCGACCGCCTTCCCCCAGATGCTTTCCCAGCCAGCAGCGGCGAATACAGCCGTTCCTATTGGCAAAAGGTCTGGTTCGCCAGCGAACGCTGAGCGTCCAGGAGCATGGCCGTCCTTCCCTCGGATTGCCGCAGAAGTGCCGAAGCCGTCTCTGCCGAAGGCTTGAGTTTTTTCAGCCAGAGACTGGACGTGCGGGAAGAGGAGGATGGGACATAGGGCTGTCACCAGTCGGGGCCG
Organism: Thermogemmata fonticola; assembly: GCF_013694095.1. Lineage (NCBI taxonomy): Bacteria > Pseudomonadati > Planctomycetota > Planctomycetia > Gemmatales > Gemmataceae > Thermogemmata > Thermogemmata fonticola. Next base: position 14,478 of record NZ_JACEFB010000021.1, read on the forward strand.
AGGACTTCGCCGCCGTTGGGACTCACCGCTGCCCAGAACGTCTGCGGACTGATCTGAGGAGAGATCATCCGCACGCTGCCGTCCGCCAACCCTGCCAACAGGCCATGCGTGTAGGGACTCTGAGGAATGCGGGGGTCGGCCTCCTCGATCTTGGGACGGAGCTGGAAGGTCACGCTCTGCGCCTCCGCCGACCCCGGCAAGACATCCCGACAATACGGATTGGCAAACGTCGGCGGCAAAATATCGAATTCACCTCCCCCCACGCCAAATAGGGGCCGATTCACAAACCAATTCCAGAATTTCTTAGAGACATGTGTTTTTTGTCCTTTTTGTTTCATGATATTTGCATAGTGTGTTGTGATTTCAATGGTGTTGGACATCCCATCACGGATTATAGCTAATCTCCGGGAATTGAACTCCTTGTGAATCAATCCATTGACGCCGTAACTAGATACTTGATTTTCCTGGATAAAGAGCGAAGGGTCATCCTGGTTGAGATAGGGTGGCATTTTGATAGTTTCATATGTCGTATCGTTGGGACCATTAGGATAAACCATTTTGTAATAGACACCTTGTTCGAGATAGGGCAGGATACCGATAAATGGTTTATCACTACCGATCCAGTCATGGTTATCGGCATACATATGGATCGCCAGCGTGATCTGTTTGACCTTGTTTTTCTCCCGCAGCAGGGAAGCAGCCGAGCGCACCTTCTGCACCGCGGGCAGGAGCAAGGCCAGCAGGATCGCCACAATGGCAACCGCTACTAAAAACTCCAGCAGGCTGAGCGCCGGGCGGTTTTCGCATCCTCCAGGGTTTGTGTTTTCCCCAGCTCCTCTCTTCCTGATGTGACGAACCATTGACATGACAGAACCTCCCCCTCACCATCCGAAACTTCGGGGTTCACCTGGGAATTGATGGAGATAGGTCCTCCGAAATACGGAGAACGCAAGATATCGAACAAACACGATGGGAAGATGTTGTTACAACCATAAGCGTAATTGATCTTCGGAGTGCAAGCAAGAGGGATAGGTAAAAGTTTTTTGGTTGGCAGATGAAGGGGGAGAGGGACGGGGAGTGAGCTGTCCCCTTTTCGGTGGCGGGTTGCTGTTGGAGTGGTATGGTCTCGTTCCGCGTAGGGTCAGCAGGACGGGCGTGCCCGTAGGGTGTCAGCGTGAGGTGATGCGGAGGAGGATTTTGCCGCCTTTGCCGGGGCGTTGGGCGTGATCGAGGGCGTCGCGGAACTGTTCGAGGGGATAGACGGCGGCGATGGCGGACTGGAGGATGCCGCGCTGGATGAGCTGGCGGACGGAGCGGAAGAAGCGGAGGAGGCGGAGGACGTTTTGTTGGCGGAGCCAGCGGGCGAGCCAAAAGCCCTGGATGTGCAGGCCGGTGCTGATGAGGAAGCGGGGGTCCACCTGAAGAGGGGCCTCGGCGAGGGAGCCGTAGATGAGGCAGCGGGCTTGGGGGGCGAGGGCGGCGAGGAGTTGGGAGCCGAGTTCCCCGCCGACGCAATCGACGGCATAGCGGACGCCTTGGGGAGCCAGGCGCGCCACCTGCTGAGGGAGCGGTTCGCCGGAAGCAAGGAGGACGGCATCGGCGCCGAGGCGGCGCAATTCCTCGATCTGTTCCGGGCGGCGGACGACGTTGAGGGTTCGGAAACGATAGAGCTGTGCGAGGCGGATGATCATTTTGCCGACTTCGCTGGCAGCAGCGGATTGGAGGAGCCATTCTCCCGGCGGCACCTGGAGGACATAGCGGACCATCGCCAGGGCGGTGGCGGGATTGACGAAGAAGGTGGCGGCTTGCTCGTCGGTCCAGGCATCGGGAACGGGGAAGACCTGGCGAGCGGAGGCGATGGTGTACTCGGCCCAGGTGCCGAGGCGCGGTCCAAGGACAGCGACGCGGCGTCCGCCGCGGAGGCGGGCCAGCCAGCCGCCGCCGTGGGATTCGACCACGCCGACGCCTTCAAAGCCCGGCACGGCGGGGAGAGTCGGTTGCAGGCCGTAGCGCCCGGAAATGTACATCAGGTCGGAGGGGTTGATCGGGGCGGCGAGCATCCGGATGAGCACTTCCCCGCGCTGCAAGGGGGGCACGGGGACATCCTCCTGCAAGCGGAGGACCTGGCGCGGTTCGCCGGGTTGTTCAAAGACCAATCGTTTCACGCGCAGCGCTCCTCGTGCAGATTCCAGGGGAGGATCGGGCCGCCGAGGTCAGCGGTGGGAAAGCGGCGGCAGCACCGTCCCTTTTGCTATACTGAGGTCATGACGGCGATGCAATTCATCGAGCGATTCTGGCAGGACATAGCCGCCTGGGCGCTGCTCATCGACATCATCGTCACTGGCTTGACTTTGGTGTGGGTGCTGCATTTGAAGCGGGAGACGATGTCGGCGATCGCCTGGAGCCTGACGGTGATTTTGGTGCCGTTTCTGGGGGCGTTTTTATTTTTCCTGTTTGGCTATCAGTGGGTGGCGCGGCCTTTACGGCGGAAGCAACAGCGGCGGCGATTATTCCGGCAGATTTGCGCCTGGTCGTCGGAGGCGAGCGTACCCGTGCCGCGGCGGTGGCAGATGCTGGCCCGGCTGGCGGAACATGCGGAAGGCTTTCCGGTGACGGCGGGGAACGCGGTGGAGTTTTACCACGAGGGGAAGCCGCTGTATGCGGCGCTTTTGGAGGCCATCGGAGCGGCCCGGCATCACGTGCATATCGAGTTTTTCATCTTCCGGTCCGACGCTTGCGGGGAACAGTTCATCGAAGCGTTGAGCGCGGCAGCGCGGCGGGGGGTGATCGTCCGCTTCCTGTACGATTCGATTGGGGCGCATGATCTGTCCCGGCGGCTGTTGCGGCACGTGCGCCGAGCAGGCGGCCGGCATGCCCCCTTCCTCCCCGTGCTCAATCCGCTCTACCGCCTGCGGGTGAATCTCCGCAATCACCGCAAGATCGTCGTGGTGGATGGCCGCGTGGCGTTTACCGGCGGGTTCAACATCGGGCAGGAGTATTTGGGTCTGGACCGGCGTTACGGGTTTTGGCGCGACACGCACATGCGCCTGGAAGGGCCGGTGGTGGCGGGTTTGCAGCGGCTGTTTTTGGAAGACTGGCATTTCGCAACGGGCGAGGCGGTGAAAGGCGAGGAGTATTATCCGAAGTGGTCCGAGCCGCAGGGCGAAGTATTGGCCCAGGTGGTGGCATCCGGTCCGGACGGGGAATACAAGGCGATCCGGGAGACGTATTTTGCGGCGATCGTGCAGGCCCGGCGGCGGGTGTGGCTGGCCAGTCCCTACTTCGTCCCGGATAGCGGCCTGCGCGATGCCCTGTGCCTGGCGGCCCGCAGCGGCGTCGACGTGCGCTTCCTCACCCTCTTCCGCCCGGACAAATGGCTCCCCTTTCTCGCCGCCCGCTTCTACTGGAGCGACCTGCTCGACGCCGGCGGCAAAATCTACCAGTACATTCCCGGCATGCTCCACTCCAAATATCTGCTGGTGGATGGACAATGGGCTTCGGTGGGGACGGCCAACTTCGACAACCGCAGCCTCTTTCTCAACTTCGAGGTCAACTGCCAGTTCTTTGACACCGCCGTGACGCAGAAGCTGGAGGAGCAGTTTCTCTCCGATTTAGCCCAGGCGGTACGGGTGGACCGGGAGGTGTTTGCCCAAAGGCCGTGGATGAGCCGCATCTTCGAGAATGGCGCCCGGCTCTTTTCTCCGGTGCTATGAGGCGGACCGGAGCGGGAAAGCGGCGTTCCAGGGCCGGGGTTCGTTCAGCCAGTGTCAGGGGGGCGTCTGACTGGAGACGGCGGACAACGCCGGCCCCACGAGACCGCTGATGCGGGCCTTGGGCTTGACCAAATCGACGAGGATGGGATCGCGGGTGACCACTTCGCGGATGTTGCCGGCGGCGTCGCGGGCTGTGACTTTGAGATAAACACGGGGAGGCAACCCCGCGGGCACGCGCCAGGCATAGCTGCCGGTGTTAGCGATCCACTGGCCGGTGGAAGGACCGGCGGCCGCACTCGCCGCCGCTTGCTGGACTTCACTGGTGCTGGTGACAACCGGCTGCCAGGGGCCGTTCGCTTTCTCGCTCCACTGCAAGAGAATGGGATGGGCGCCCCAGTGCTTGTCCACCGCCTTCCATTGTAAGAGCAAGGTCTGGGGCTGCTGCGGGTCCCCCACGGGCGGATAGACTTCCACCTGCGGCGGGGTGACATCGACGATGACGCGCAGGTCGGGGGCATCGCCGCTGATTGGCTCGCGCTCGCTCAGTCCGGCGCCGCTGACCGGCACGATGCGGAAGCCGTAGCTCCCCTCCGGCTGCGGATTCGAGGGCAGATTCAAATTGACGCGAACGGTGGAACCCTGTGGTTCGTGTTGGCTCCATTTCATCCAAGTGCGGCCGTTATCGCGGGTGACCCAAAGGTCCAGTCGGCTCAGGCCGGAGGGTCCGCGTGCTTCGACTTCGTAGGCCAAATCGAAGGCCAAGTAATTGATGACGGTCGCGCGTGTTTCCTCCACCTGGGGCGGGCCGGAAGCGGTCGGGGACGGCCAAGTGGGAACCGGAGCTGTGGCCAGCGGAGAGGCCGAAGAGGCGAGCGGCGAAGCGGCTGCCGGGCGGGATTCCACCGTGGGCAGAGGGCGTTCGCCAGCGGGGGCCGTCGGAGGCGGCGAGGAAGCGGATCCTGGGGCCAAAGGCGGCATCGGAGAGAGCGGCGAAGCCGAGGACGGAGTGGGCAGGTTTCCTGGGGGAACAAGCGGCGGAGCAGGCGGTAGCGTCGGAGCTACCGGGAACGGCGGCGTGCCCGGTCCCGGCACCGCGGGCGCGGCGGGTGCAGACGGGGCCAGCGGCGCCGGCGGAGGAATGCCCCCCGCTTCGGGAACGGGCACCCCCGTGGAAGAAGCCGGTGCAATCGGCCCGGTTCCTGGGCCAGCGCTAGCGGTAGCCGCCCCTGCGCGCCACCCCTCCGCCGCCGGTACCACCTGGACCACTTCCCCCTTGTTCCCCGCGAGATCATAGGCGGTGACGCGCAGCTCCACGGCTTGCGGCGCACGCATCGGGAAGCGGACGCCATGATACACCCCCGGCGCCAGCCGCACTTCCTGCCATTCTCCGCCGGAGCCAACGGGGCGCACGTGGACCTGCGTCTTGGCTTCCGCCGGATAGGTATCCTCGATCATCCACTCCGCGATGATCTCCTCTCCCTGCCGCTGCAAAGTCGTCAAACGTACACGAGGCGGCGTCGTGTCAATGAGCACCTTGAGGTCCGGAAGCGTGCGGGTCAAATCCGCGGGCACTTGCCGACCCTGCACATCCTCCTCGACCATGATGAACCAATACAGCCCGTCTTCCTTGGCGTGAAAGGTGAAATGGTCCTGATCTGGCGAGACCGCCGCTTCCTGATACCAGGTATTCTCTCCATTGCGGGCGACGAATAATTTCATCTGCCGGATGTGCCGCCGGTCCTTTTCGTACTTGATGGGCAGCTTGAGCGTACGGGAGTTGATCGGGATGTAGTCTCCGCCGGGCGAAGGGTTCGGTGGTTGGGCCACACTCCATCCCATAAGAAAGACTATCGCGTAGGACATCGCCCCCTCCCGTGGACGAGCGGGTTTGCCGCTTTTCCCCCTTAGGGCGAGGCGCACACCCGCGCCTCTTCCGTTTGTATCGGTCCGCGGGGTTGGAAAATTGAATCCGAATGAAAGGAATCAAGCGAGACTGGCGAAGGCAGCGAAGATCCGGGCTTTGCGGTCCCTCCCTGGCCAGATCAGGACATGCGGCGAATGATCCCGCGAGGGGAAAAGGCTCGCCCAGCAGAAGGGGCGGAGGATGCGATGCTTGCGGAAGGTGAGCTGCGGAGTTTGCTGGAAGCGGTGCGTCAAGGATCGCTGAGCGTGGAGGCGGCGATGCAGCGTTTGAGCCAGCCGGCAGTGGCGGAGCTGGGATACGCCACGTTGGACTTGCAGCGGGCGCAGCGCTGCGGCTTCCCGGAGGTGGTGTTCGCGGAAGGAAAAACCAAGGAATGGATCGAAGGGGCCGTTCGGCGCCTGCGGGAGGCGGGACAGGACTGCTTCGTGACACGGGTCAATGAGGAACAAGCCCGGCATCTGGCGGCCTGCTTTCCGGAGGCGGAGCAGGATCGTCTGGCGCGGACCTTCTGGTGGCCGGCTGCCGGGGAACGGCCCGCACCGCAGGGGCGCGTCTGCGTGGTCACTGCCGGGACGAGCGATTTGCCCGTGGCTCAGGAAGCGCTGGTCACCGCGCGGGTCATGGGAGCGGCGGTGGAGATGATCGTGGATGTGGGGGTAGCCGGAGTGCACCGGATTCTGCGGCAGCGGGACCGGCTGGCTCAGGCCGATGCCGTGGTCGTGGTCGCCGGAATGGATGGCGCTCTGCCCAGCGTTGTCGGCGGTTTGGTCTCCTGCCCGGTGATTGCCTGCCCGACCAGTGTCGGCTATGGGGCCTCCTTCGGGGGGCTGGCGGCGCTTCTGACCATGCTCAACAGTTGTGCCGCCGGCGTAGCCGTTGTCAACATCGACGCGGGTTTCAAAGCCGGGGACATTGCCGCGCGCATCGCACGCCGGGCCGCTGGAGCTGCTCCGGTTCCCGCCCCCCGTTCTACCCCTACCGATCCGGCATGCTCCTCCCCCTAACTTCCCCGGTATTTCGCCGTCTCATCTGGTGGGAAGAAGGTGCCTTTTGATTACCCACCTTCCCCCTTCTTTGCACTCATTCCCCCCTCTTTGCACTCCGCGGGGATGGAAAAAGCATGGTCCATGCAGTTTGCGGCGACTCACTGGGGCAAGCCAGGCGGCGGTGTGGGAGGCAGGACAGGCATGTTGCCCATCGCACCGGGCGGCGGAGGCGGCAGGGGACCGGGGTCGTGCAAGCCGAGCGGAGCCGGTGACAACGGGGTGGCCGGCGCCCAGTTGCTCTTCCCCGGAGCCGACGTCCCGGCAGCCGGCGGACCACCCACGGGAGCGGACAAATCCTGCGGCGGCGGGAATTGCGGCGCGGAACCGTTGGCGGGCATCACCGTGCTGCCCCCGGAAGCGGTCCCCGCGGGAGGTGGGACCCGGCGCGTTGCCGAAGCCGGACTGGCGGGTACCATGCCGCTACTCATACGGGAATCCGAGCTGCGGGGTGTTGAGGGCGGTGGGGTCGAAGCCGCAGCCGGACCCGGCGGCAGCGTCGGCGTCCCCGGCAAGCCGACTGGGGGGTGCGACGTGGAGGAGAGTATGCGGTTGGGTCCACGGGAGCGGCACGCCTCGCACTCCGACGTGCGACACCCCGTGGTCATGAGCAAAAACAAACTGCCGAAACATGCGACGGTGCCGAGCCACCGCGGCGGATTTCTCGGAGTAGAGTCGGGCCATCCCTGGCCCCTGACGCGCCATCCTTGGCCCATGATGGATGTTCCCCCCTGTTTTAGGTGTGAGGCCGGAGTCCGAAGCGAGCCATCCGTGCCGCCCTCGACTCCGGCGTCTGGGGGGCATAGCAGCGGTGTGCCGCCGGTGCAAGAGGAACCAGCCTTTGGAGGCGTGCGCCGGGGCTGGCAAAACCTGCCGGGGAAGCACCGGCTCTAAGAGCAAGAGGCGCTCACTGCTTCGGAGCCGGAGCAGGCGCCGGCACAGGAACGGGAGCAGGAGGGGGCGCCGGAGCAGCGCCGCCCCCTTGACGAGGCCCGCCGCCCGCGATGTCTTCCGCCGTGGCCATGCTGGCCAGCTCACGAGGCAGCGGATGAGCCGGGTCCGGAGCAAAATACTGGGGATAATGCTGCAAATAGCGCCCGCTGGGGAGAGTCATGCCGCCGTACCACGTCTGGCACCCCGTCGCCACCACCAGAGCGCCGACCGCACCCCCCAATCCCCGGAGCCACTGCCCGACCTTCGCTCTGCTCATGCCCACCTCCCGGCCGCAACCGCCAAAGCGGCTTGGCACTGCCTGCTCTCCTCAGGTCCATACCACTCGCGCCTGTGGTATCGACTCCGCCGCCTGAAAAACTTGAAAGGATTTTGCCAGAAATATGGCCCTTCCTGACGAGAAGCTGGGGGATCAAGGTAGGAACATGGGGAGGCAGCCGGTCCGTCTCAATCCCTTCCCTTTGTCCAGTCTGCCAACTTGTTCAGGACAGAGGACGAAACGATGGACAGGATGGGAAAGCCGCGCTCCCGGGGAAAAATGCGGGGAAACGGCAAAAATGCAAGTGGGAGACGGTGAAAGCGGATGGGAAACGGATGTCCCCTGTTGACCGGCCTGCCGCGGCTTTCTAGCATGGCAACCGCATGGAGTGTATCGCCGCGGAAAGCGGAGAGGAAGCTGGAGGAGGCGAGGATCAGCAATGGGAGCGCTGCGGCCACAGGAGCGATCGGCGTTGGAGCTGCATTGGGGGGGAAGCCAGCCGCTGCCCCGGCGGTGGGTGGCCGTACCGGGCACTTGCTCGACACCCGCCGCCCGGCGGTCCCGCCCTGACAGCGCCCGCGCCGGTTCAGCCTGGGACTTTTCCGCAGCAATGACCCGCTTGTGCGCCGACATCGTCGCCCGCTGTCCGGAGCTGTCCCATATACGCATGGACCAGGTGCTGGTCACCTTCACTCCCAGCCGCAGCCGCAGCCGCTATGGCCTGCAAGCCCGTGTCACACCCTTGCGCTTCCGCCACGGGGCGCTCACCCGCCGCCAGGGTACCTGCGAATACCAGGTCCAGCGCTTCTTCGTCGAGGGCCGGGAAATCCTCTACCTGATTACCTTCTGCCTGCCCCGCTTTCTGGATCAGACGTTCGCCGAAAAGCTCACAACTGTCTTTCACGAGCTGTATCACATCAACCCGGCCTTCAATGGGGACCTGCGCCGCCATGCCGGGCGCTACTGCCTGCATACCCACTCCAAGGCTTCCTATGATGCCCACATGCACCGCCTGGCCCAGGAATATCTGCGCGGGCATCGGCAGCCCCAGGTGTACGAGTTTCTGCGCTACGACGCCCGGAAGTTGGCGGAACGGCACGGCGGAATTGTAGCGGCCATCGTCCCCCGGCCCAAAATCCTACCCATCGGCTGGACCACGTTGCGCACCGCCGCCCGCAACCGTCGACTGCTCACCCCGGATCACGCCCCTCCCGCCGATGCGGAGGCTCGCCTCTCGCCAGAGATCGACGCCGCTTCCTGAGCAGCGCGGCCCCTCGCAAGCTCCGCCCCGGCTTGAACCGCCAGCGGAACAAGACAGTAAAAGCGCTCCAGGTCAAGCCGACATTCAGTGGAGGCCGAGATATTGCGGTATCTTGTCGCGGAGCAACTTCATCTCTTGCAGGGTTTCTCCCAGATACTGGAGCAGTTGCAGGTCCTCCCGGCAGACCACGCCGCCATGAAAGAGCCAGGCGCGGACGCGCAGGAGCTTGTAGAGCTTGACCACCTTGCGGTCGCTGACGAAGATGCCGTCCTCCTTGCTGATCGTGCGGATCAGGCGGTAGAACTCTCGCAGCACATCTTCCGGAAAATACTGGGTGCGGTCGTTGATGAGTTCGCCGCTGGGGAAGTCCTGGCGGGACTCGCTGAAGAGGTACATGAAGTAGCGGTGGGCCTTGAGGAAATCCGCCAAGGTGGCATGCCCTTGGCACCAGGGCTTTTGATTGAGCATCCTCCAGGCTTCGTTGCGCAGACCCTGGTCGATCAGCTCCACGAACCTCTCCGCCTCGCTATGGACGGAGCGGCTTTCCACCTTCAGGACGAAGCGGTCGCGCAGGGCGGCCAGCTCCCCATGCTCCGGGATCTCGTTGGTGGCGGCGAAGAGAATCCGCAGCGGAACCGGTTCCGGCCGGCCTTCCTGGTAAAACTTCCGTTCGTTGAGAATGGTGAGCAAGATGTTCAAAATGGCGGAGTTTGACTTGAAAATCTCGTCGAGGAAGGCGATGCGCGCCGTCGGCAGCTTCCCCTCTTTGCGGCGGACATAGCGCCCTTCGCGCAGCTCCTGGATGTCGATGGCCCCGAGGATTTCGCTCGGTTCCGTAAAGCGCGTCAGCATGTACTCGAAGTACTCCCCGTCGGGGACACCCAGCGCTTCCTTGAATTTGATGACCAGGTCGGACTTGGCGGTGCCGGGCGGGCCGACCAAGAGCAGCGGTTCCTGGGCGATCGCCGCCACGCACATCAGATCGATGATCTCCTGTTTTTGGACGAAAAAACGACCCAGGGACTGGCGGAAAAGATGGAGCCGCTGGCGGAGGTCTTCCGCTTGCTCCTGCAACTCCTCGTAGCTCCACTGCTCCTCGTCCTCTTGGAGGGCAACGGCTGGGGGCGGCTGGTCGGTCCAATTCGGCGGGGCAGGTCGGTTCATGTTTTGGGTCCTAGGAGGCTCGTCTGGTTTCTCCCTAGGCTGGCCAAGGGGCGGCGTGGCTGCCGTCCCCGCCAGCTCAACACTCGGTGTGATTGTAAAGGACCCAGGGGCGGCGATACAAGCACAGCAGGCCGGGACCGCACCAGGGCCGCAAAAACGCCGGGAGAAATCAGTCCCCCATGCTGCAGGAGACAGGAGAAATCAGTCCCCCATGCTGTAATAGACGGCGGGGGTGGCGACGGTGGGCAGGCGATTGATCTGCTCGACGGCGGCGAGGAAATGGCCGGTCGTGGCGTAATGGGTGACAATGACCAAGGGGACCGGTTCGCCATCGCCTTCCGGGGCTTCGTGCTGGACCACGCTGGAGATGCTGATGGTGTGCTGGGCGAGGATGCGGGCGATGTCGGCGAGGACGCCGGGTTTGTCGGCGACGAGCAGGCGGAGGTAGAAGCGGCTCTGGACCTGTTCCGGCGGGTCGAGGACGAAGCCGCGATCAGCGCGGGACCAAAGTCGGGCGGCGGCGAAGGTACGTTGGGCACGGCCCACCGCCAGGTCGATGAGGTCGGCCAGCACGGAGCTGGTCGTCGGACCGCGGCCGGCGCCGGGGCCTTGATAGAGCGTCTCGCCCACAATATCGCCATAGACGGCAATGGCGTTGTAAGCCCCACGAACCTGGGCCAAAAGATCGGTATGCCGCAACAGGACCGGGGCGACATGCAAGGCCACGCCTCGCGGCCCGTCCGGATGCTGGGGGTCGCTGCGGGTCCAGGCTTCGGCCAGCAGTTTGATCGTGTAACCAAGTTCCTGGGCGAAGCGGATGTCCATCGGGTGGAGCTGATCGATTCCCTGACGGGTGATGTCCTGAGGCCGGGCGATGACACCGAAGGCAATCTGGGCCAAGATGGCCAATTTGTGGGCGGCGTCGGAGCCGTCGACATCGAGGCTGGGGTCGGCCTCGGCGTAGCCGTGCGCTTGGGCTTCCTCCAGGGCCTGAGCGTAGGGCAAGCCGCGCTCCGCCATCGCCGTGAGAATATAATTGCTCGTTCCGTTGAGGATGCCCTGGATGGCGGTGATCTGATTGGCGGCCAGGCTTTCGCCCAGGGCGCGGATGATCGGGACTCCCCCGGCGACCGCCGCCTCGAAGCAGACGGTCCGCTCGGCGCGCCGGGCGGCTTCAAAAATGTCCGGCCCCGCCTCCGCCAGCAGGGCTTTGTTGGCTGTCACCACATGTTTGCCGGCCGCTAGTGAGGAGAGCACCACTTCGCGCGCCGCTGTCGTCCCGCCGATCAGTTCCACCACCACCTGCACCGCCGCATCCTGGAGCACCGGGGCGAGGCTATCCGTGAGCAACTCGCGGGGAACGAACGGCTCGCGGGGCTTGTGCCGGTCGCGCACGACGATGTGGCGCAATTGCAAGGGCCGGCCCGCGCGTTGCGCCAGGCGATCCCGGTGCCGCAGCAGAGCTTCCACCACCCCGCCGCCCACCGTCCCGCATCCCACCACGGCAATTCCCAAGGCGTCGCTCATGATGCAGTACTCCCCCCAATGCGGATTGTAGCATTTATTATCATGCCCCTGCCGACAGCCCGGCCACAGAACCCCGGCGGAGCGGGAACTTCACCTGGCCCGGCCCCCCTGCCCTCTTCACCACCGGCGCCGTGGCATGTCTCCGCGCCATCCTCCGCCCCTTGGCCTCCGCCTTCCGAGAAAACCCGCCATCCCAACAGCGGCTGTCCCGCTAACAGCGTGGCGGCCCCCGCCCGCCGATGCCAGCGGAATGCGACCGAAAACGAAATAGAGTCCGGTTCCACCACCGGCCGGCGGAAAAGCAGCCAGGGAACACCAGAGCACCCATCCCGTTGCGGGAGTGGAATGCTAGCATAACTTCAGAGCACAGAACCAGACGGCATCGCACTCCGGAGCGGGGGAAAGCTCCGAGCGGTCCAGGGTATTGGCCAGTCACGGGAGGGAATATGGAGCCGCAGGCGGAAGAGTTCTTCCACCGGTTATTGCACACACCAAGTCCATCCGGTTTCGAGCAGCCGATCCAGCAAGTGGTGCGCGAGTATGCCCAGGGTTTCGCCGATGAAGTGCGGACGGATGTGCACGGCAACGTCTATGCCATCCGGCGGGCGCAGGGGCGGTCGGCAGGGTCCGTGCGTGTGATGCTCGCCGGCCACTGTGACCAGATCGGCCTGATGGTGCAGCATATCGACACGGAAGGTTTCCTCTACGTGCAGCCGATCGGCGGCTGGGACATGCAAATCCTTTTGGGGCAGTGCCTGACGGTCTGGACGCGGCAGGGACCGATCAGCGGCGTGGTCGCCCGGCGGGCCGTCCATCTGCTCAAACCGGAGGAGAAAAACAAAGTCCCGGACTTTCCCGACATCTGGCTGGACATCGGGGCGCGCAATCGGGCCGAGGCCGAGGAATGGGTCCGCATTGGCGATCCGGTGACGTTCGCCTTGGGCTGGCGGCCGCTGCGCAATGATCTGCTCGCCGGGCCGGGAATGGATGACAAAGTCGGCCTATGGGTCTGCCTGGAAGCCTTGCGGCTCCTGCGCGACCGACCTTTACACGTGGACCTCTACGCCGTCTCGACCGTGGCGGAAGAGATCGGCTTGCGCGGGGCGACCACCGCCGCCTACACCGTGCAACCCACCGTGGGGATCGCTGTCGATGTCTGCCATGCCACGGATACACCCGGCAACGATCGCAAAACCCAAGGGGAAATCCGCTGCGGCGGGGGACCCGTTGTCTTCCGCGGCCCGAACATCAACCCGCGGGTGTTCGACCGCTTGGAAGCGGCAGCTAGCCGCCTGGAGTTGGCCATTCAAGTCCGGGGCGTTCCCCGCGCCACGGGCACCGATGCCAACGCCATCCAGATCAGCCGTCACGGAGTCGCTTGCGGTCTCATCGGTATCCCCAACCGCTATATGCACAGCCCGGTGGAAGTGGTGCACCGGCAGGACCTGGTACAAGCAGCCCAACTCCTCGCCGAGTTCTGCGCCTCTCTCACCCCCGACCTGGACTGGACGCCGTGAATGAGCCGTGCAAGCCCATGAACGACCCTGGCCAGCCTCCGGGGTGCAGAACCATCGGCTCAAGGGAGGCCACGCGCTCCACGGAAGCATTCATTCGATGGAGGCCATCGCCAAACCGGGAACGACTTCGCCTTCCTCGTACTCCTCGTGAAGGGAATCCGCTCCACGGCCGGCAAACCACGAGAGGCAGAACCCGGACAACGTGACGGAATGGCAACGGCAGAATGACCAGGAACCGTGACGAAATGGCAACGGCAGAATGACCAGGAACCGTGACGAAATGGCAACGGCAGAATGACCAGGAACTGTAAAACCAGCTAAAGGTAAGTACCCCCATCTCCGGCAAAACGGAAGTCCGACGCAGGGCGATCGTTATGGTGACGCAAAGCGAAGTGCAGTCGGTTAGGCCAGCCGCCGTGGTGGGGCCAATCCGGTCCTGGACACGGGCACGGGATCGGTTCCTGGTGATTTTGGTGGCGATGGTAGCTGGCGCCAGCGCTTCGTTTGTCGCCCGCAATTCGGACGTTTGGCTCCATCGGGCAGTCGGGCGGCTGCTGGCCCAGGGAGAGTACCAGTTCGGCGTCGATCCCTTCGGGCAAGAGACCGCGGGGCGGTACTGGACGAACCACGCCTGGCTTTACGACTGGGGTTTGTACGTCCTGTGGAAATACGCGGGGGAACAAGTGGTGATGGCCGTTAAGGCCGCGTTGGCCGCCCTCCTGGCTGGGCTGCTCTGGCAGATGAGCCGGCGCGGGGCCGGGGACTGGCTCGCCGCAGCCCTGGTCCTGCTGGCCATCCTCGCCCTCAGTCCCCGCTTGCTGCTCCAACCGACACTCCTGTCCCTATTGGCGCTGGCCGCGGTGCTCTGGTGCTGTCAGCAAGGGGGGCGCCGGCTCTGGGGTCTGCCCCTGCTCACGGCGGGGTGGGTGAACTTGGACAGTTGGTTTTTCCTCGGCCCGCTCGCGGCTCTGGCGGAAGTGTTGCGCCCGCGGCAGGTGGAAGAAGGAAAGCGGCCCTGGGGGGTGCTCCTGGTGACGGGGCTGGCCAGTCTGTGTAGTCCCCATCATTGGCACGCGTGGACCTGGCCGGTCGAGTTATCCCCGGCGGTCTGGTGGTACGGCTGGCCGAGCGATCCACGCCTCTCCGGCGTCTTTGCCGCGCCGTGGTCGGGCGTGCGGTGGAGAAACGGTGACATACCGCTGCCCCTGGCGGCATTGTTGTTGCTCCTGGGATTGTGGCTACTGGCCGTCATTGCCTTGGTTCGCCGTCGGCAGTGGTCTGCTCCCCTGCTGCTGGGACTTGTGCTCTGCCCCCTGGCCTTGTGGCAGGCGCGGCTGGCCCCTCTCTGGACCGTGGCGGCCGTTCCCGTGATCGCGGCGCATCTGGGCCGGCTCTTCACCGCCTGGCACGGGGCGCGCGGTCCCTTCGCCCTGACGACCCTGGCCGCGTTGGTGCTCCTGGGAGCGCTAATCTTCCCTGGAAGTTTGGGCCTTTGGCCGCGAGATCGGGAGGGCTTGAGCTGGCGGATTTCCGAGCATCCCACTTTGCGCCGCGTCGCGGAAGCCGTGCAACGGTGGCAGGCCAACAGCGGTTCCTCCCCCCCGCCCCTGTTCACTACGCATCCCGATGTGGCACACTATCTGGCCTGGTTCGCCCCCGGAGTACGCAGCTCCTATGACTCCCGCTTGACACTCTTCGCGGACCGCGCTCCGCAGGTCCGGCAGCTCTCCGCACAACTCGGCCTGCTTCCCTCGACAACGGAAGGGGAAAGCCCAACTGAAGCGGCGACCGCAGGTGAAGCGTCGGCAGTCGAAGCGGCGGTCCCTCCCGGTTTGCTGGCGGTGCTGTACGACCCGGATCGCGGGCGCTGGAGTGCGGCTTTGAAAGAGGTCTATCAGAACCGCGGCGCGTGGCGGCCCGTGCAGGTGGCCGGCAGCGCTCTGGTGCTGCTCCGAGCGCCGGGACGTGCCGAGGACTGGCAGCAGCTCCTGGAGCGGGATTGGCAGGACCGGCAGTTGCAACCGGAGGGGGGCGGCCCGGCATTCCTGGCGCTGCCGCAGCCCTGGTGGCGGTGGTCCTGGCCGCGCAGCCGCAGCGGTTCCTCCCAGGCGGATGCCGCCAGTGTGTACCTGCGGTTGCAAGAGCTGATGCCCGCCGACACGTCGGAACCGCGGGCAGCCCTGCTGGCGTTGCGCGCCGCCCGCTGCGGCCTGGAACAGGACCCGGCGGATGCCCTGGCCTGGCTCCTCGCCGCTCGCACCGCCCAAATGCTCCTCCAGCATCCGTGGGAAAGCACTCCTCCCTTCCCCCCGTTGCAACAACTGCGCCTGGCCCAATACCGCGCCGCCCTGGTGCAAGCCGTCCGGCATCAGCCCGACTGGCTCGCCGTCCAGGAAGCCCTCGTGCACGCCTGGCTCAACCTCCCCGCCTGGGACATCGCCTGGACCCACGTCCAGCAGGTCCTGCACTGGCAACGGCGGACCGGCCCGCTCCCCGGAGAAGACGCCGCCGCCTTCCAGCAGCGCTGCGCCCAGTGGCAGGAGCTAGCCGCCCAGATCGAACAGCAGCTCCGGGACAACGAGAATCGCTTTATCCTGCGCAGTAGCGGCCTGGCCGGACAACCCCTGCTGCGCGCGCGTCTGGCGGCCCAGTTGGGCCTTTACGAAACCGCTCTGGAAGTGCTCCAAAGCTCCTCCGCCGAGCTGTACGGATCAGAAGGCGTGGTCCTGCTCCTGGAGTTGCTCGTGCAAACGGGTCGGGTCGCGGAAGCCCGCATCCTGCTGGATCGGAATGAGTGGCGCCAGCAGCCGCTGTCCCTGGGTCTGTACGAGGTGCCCTTGCCGGATGACTCCGGTCCGCGCTCCCGCTCCCGCCCCCGCACCTACCAGTTACCGGCCTACCTCTGGTTCGAGTTGTTGACCGCAGTCGCCGCGGGACAGTATCGCCAAGCTCAGGAGGCGGCGGAGGCCATCCGCCGTTTCCTCCACGAGGAACGGGAACGGTTGCTCCCCGCTTCCCTGCCGGTCGCCTTGGCTCAGGCGGTAGGAAGCGAGGTCGGGCTATCCGCTCCGGGCAGCGGCCTGCTCGCCTTCCGCTGGCTGGGACACTGGAAAACCGCCCGCCTCACCCAAAGCTGGGAACACGCCCAAACCCTCCGCTTGGCTGCGGCCGATTTCGCCCTCCTTAGCGGCCTGCTCGCCCTGGAAAGCGGAGACTTCGCCCTGGCACGCCGTGTTCTCACCGAGGCCGACCGCGGTTATCATGAGGAGGAAGCCCCCGGCTCGAATCACCCGGGCCGGCACCTTCTGGAGCGCTACCGGAAGCTGCTCCCTGAGCCGCCGCTGAAGGCAGCCTTATGAGTGCATCCTTCGGATGTTGTTTTTCCCCGGAAGTCCTCCGCAGGAGTCCTCCGATGCGCTGTCCTCATCTCGTCTGGAGCTGGTGGATTGTGCCGGGTCTTGTGGTACTGCTCGCGGGGTGTCAGGGTTCCCAGGAACCGACGGCCCCCACCCCTCCTGGTGGCGACGGAGGGTCTGCATCGTCTCCACCGCCGCCGGCGGATTTGGAGCAGCGCATTCAGCATTTTTGCGGCGCCGCCTGCCATGCCTATCCGCCGCCGGATACTTTCCCGCGGGAACACTGGCGTATGGAGGTGGAGCGGGCCTATGGCTTTTTCGAGCGTTCCGGGATGGCCATGACGCCGCCGCGGATGGCTGATGTGATCCGGTACTATCAGGAACGGGCGCCGGAACACTTCCCGCCGCTCAAGGCCCAGTATGCCCGCGAGCCGTTGCCAATCCGGCTGGAACGTGGGAAAGTACCGCCGCCGGTGGGATCAGGCCGGGCAATGATCTCGCACGTCCAGGCGGTACGGCTGCCTCGTGGATTATCTACGCCGGAGCAACGGGCCGCCGCCCCTCTAGAGTTGCTCGCGTGTGACATGCAAGGGGGACGGATTCTGCTCTATCGCCCCGCCGCTTCGCCCCCGCAGTGGCAACTGCTAGGCAGTGTACGCAATCCGGCGCGGGCCACGGTCGTCGATTTGGACGGCGACGGTATTCTCGATCTCGTGGTGGCGGACCTGGGCAGCTTTCCGCCGACGGATCAGCGCTGCGGCCGGGTCGTCTGGCTCCGCGGACAAGCCGATGGCACCTTCCAACCTCATACGCTCCTGGAAAACGTCGGGCGCGTGGCGGACGTCCGAGCCGCTCCCTTCCGCCGTCCGGATCGCCTCGATTTGGTCGTGGCCGTCTTCGGCTTGCATGAAGTTGGCGAAGTGCTCCTCCTGGAAAACCACACGAGCGATTGGCACCGGCCCCACTTCGTCCCCCGCCAGCTCGACGGCCGCACCGGCGCCATCCACGTCCCCGTGGCGGACCTGAACGAGGACGGGCGCCCCGACTTCGTCGCCGTTTTCGCCCAGGAACATGAAACCATCGTCGCCTTCCTCAACGACGGCCAAGGCCAGTTCCGCAAGCAAACCCTCTACTCCGCCCCTCATCCCGGCTGGGGCAGCAGCGGCATCGAGCTGGTCGATCTCAACGGCGACGGACGCCTGGACATCCTTTCCACCAACGGCGACATTCTCGATGAACCGTATCTGTGGAAGCCGTACCACGGCTTAGGCTGGCTGGAAAACCTCGGCGGCCTCCGCTTTCGCTACCATCGCATCGCCGACATGTACGGCATCCATCACGCTGTAGCCGGACCGATCTGCGGCGGCCCCCTGCCCGACATCCTCGCCGTCAGCTTCCTCCCGGCCGACAAGTTCCGCGATCGCCACCAGATGCAGGCGGATGCCGTCGTGCTCTTCCGCCAGACCGCACCAGGCCAGTTTGACCGACACGTGCTGCTCCGGGGGGATTGCGATGCCGTCAGTTGCTGCCTCGCCGATCTGAGCGGCCAGGGCCGCCTCGACCTCATCGTCGGCAATTACAGCCATCCCCAGGATCAACAGCCCCTGTGGATTTGGCACAATGCCGGTCCGGGCAAGTGACCGGACGCCTCGCATCGCTCGAGGAGGTTGGAAGACCATTCTCCCCGGCGGCTCACTTCGAGAGAAAAGCGACGCGAGGAATTGGATAACGGGCGGGTAAGGAACGGGGGGGGAAAGCCCCACGCTAGCGGGGAATGCGGATACGGAGCGCGGGGAATCTCACGGCGCGGGGAAGTTTCACGGCGCGGGGGATTGCAGGAAGGCGCGGTGGAAGGCGGCGCGTCCCTCTTCGCCACGCTGCTCATACAAGCGGGCCAAAGTGGCGTGGGCCGGGCGGAAGTGCGGGTCTAGACTGAGCGCCGATTTGAGCCAGTTTTCCGCGGCGGCTTCCTGGCCATTCTGGAGGAGCAGGACGGCCATTTCGTAGTGCAAGGCGGGGTTGAGAGGCTGTTCCGGCAAGCGGCGGGTTTGCAATTCGCTGAGGCGGGCCTGGCGTTCGCGCAGGGATTCCACCACGGCCAACTGCTGGCGGGCCGCCTCGGTGTCTCCGGAGTGCTGAAGGGCCTGGAACAGCAACTGCTGGGCCAGATAATCCGTGGGGCGCTGACGGACCACTTCTCGCAAGGCGGCGATGGCGCGGGGCAGGTCCGGTCCTTGGGGCTGGCTCAAGGCGATCTGCGCTGCCGTCCGTAGGCAGAGCGGATGCTGCGGGTCCTGCCGCAAGGCGATTTGGAGGAGGTGTTCCGCCTCGTCCTGCCGGCCGAGCATGTTGTAGCAGCGGGCCAGGTGAGCCAGGAGCGTGGGGTCATCGTGCCATTTCTGCCGCAGGATTTCCAGGTGGCCTGCCGCTTCCTGATAGGCGCTCAGGGCGATGAGCGCTTCGGCCAGTTTCCAGCGCGTGAGTTCCCGCTCCGGGGCCAATTCCAGCACCCGCTTGTAATCTTCCACCCCCCGGCTGACACCCTGGCCGGCGATGTAAGTCTGGCCCCGCAGTTCCAAGGCCCGCACCTGATCCGGTTCCCGTTTGAGCCAGTGATTGAGCACGCTCATGGCATCCGGCAGGCGGGAGACGCGGAAGTATCCCACGGCCAGGGCTTCCCAGATGAGCGGGCGGAGTTCCGGCCAGCGGTCGGCCTGCTTTTGCAGATACTCTTCCGTTTCCAGGACGTTGCCGGCGCTGGCTTCGAGCAAAGCCCACTGCAAAGCGGTTTGTTCATCCGCGCCGCCGCGCAAGCGCTGGGCGAAATGCAGATGCTGCCGGGCGGTGTCGTAATCTTCGAGCTGCCGCTGGGCCTGAGCGTAGAGCAGATGGGTGGCGCTCCAGCGAGACCAGGGCCACAGCTTCAGACAGAATTGCAAGGCTTGCCGCGCTTGTCCCGGGCGCCAGGCAGCCAGTTCCCGGCGGGCCTGAAAGTAACGCCAAGCAGCCCCTACCTGAGGGCCGCTCAGGACCAGCAAAAGCCCCAAAATGCCCCAGCGCAGCCAACGGCGCCGGCTCGACCGGCCAGAATGCACCGCTCGACTCGGCGAGCTGGGAGCGGCTTCCACCGGCGGAGCCAACACGGAGGAGGAACCCAACCCGGAAGACGGGCCGGCCTCCGCAACCGAGGCTTCGGACCCTCCGGCCGGAAGGGAGGCTTCCGAACGCTGTTCCGAACCCTGCTGTTGAGCGTTGTCTGATCGTGCATTCATGGCGGTGGCTGGATTTTCGAACTGTCCTCAGTCTTTTGCCGGTCCGTATCACGAGCCAAAGCGCGGTGCCGGGCGGCTAAGGCGGGTTGCCCAGACTCCTCATAGTACACCATCAACACGCGGTGCGTGGGCGCATGCTGGGGGTCGATCCGCAGGGCGGAGTGGAACCAGCGTAACGCCTCGGTGATCTGGCCCGCCCGCAAGGCAATCATGCCGATCTCATGGTGAATGGCCGCGTTGTTTGGCTCCCGTTGGAGCGGCCCTTCGATCAGGGCCTTGATCCGCTCGCCGTCGGCTTCCAATTGCGCGATGAGCTTCCGCTGTTGGGCCGCCTCCTCTTCTCGCCCCTGCTGCGACAGAACCATGGCATACTGATGCCGAATGGCCAGATCGCCGGGATCATAATGAACAGCCTCCGCCAGATAGCGGAGCGCTTCCCCAGGCTGCTCCTGGAACAGGGCCACTTTACCGCGTTCCGCCAAGGCTGCGGGGTAGTGCGGATGTTCGCTCAAAACGGCATCGAGGGCCGCCTGCGCCTCGTCCAGCCGGCCGAGGAGAACCAGGGTCCTGGCCCAGAGCACCTGGACTTCGCGGGGCGGAGGATTCAGGCGGGTCAGCAAGAAGCGGACGTGCGGTTCGGCTTCTTCCCCGTGGCGGGTTTGCACCAGGAGCTGGGCCAAGCGCTGGCGGGCCTCGTCATGTTCCGGGTCCGATTCCACCAGTCGGCGGTAGTATTCCTTGGCTCCTTCCACATCATCCCGCTGTTCCTGGAGCCGCCCGAAGAGGTAGAGCGCCCACGGGTCCTCGGGGCTGTCCGCCAGCCACTGGGTCAGGAATTGTCCCGCCTCACCCCAGCGGAAGCGGGCTAACAGACCGCTGATCCACGCCTCCTGGATGAGCCGGCGTTCCGCCGTGTTGCGTTGCATACGTTCCCGCAGCCGGGCGGCTACGGCATCCACATCGCCGCGGGCCGCTTGCAAGAGCAGCCGCTCCAGGACCAGCGGTTCTTCATCGCCGTAGAGCTGCCAATACTGATCCAGCAAGTTCTCGGCACTTTCCAGGTGGCCGCTCCGCCGGGCGATCTGAGCACTCAGCAGGATCACTTCCCGCTGTTCGGGCCGCCGTTGGATGCACCATTCCAGGGCGCGGATCGCCGCTTGGGTATGGCCTCGTTCGGCTTCCAGGCGGGCACGGCTTAGCGTGGCACGGAAGCGCCACTCGTCCCACACGGCCCAGCCACCGACACCGAGACCAGCGAGTAACAGCCCTGTTACAATGACCCGCTGCCATGACTGAAACCGCGGACCGCAGCGGCGGGGAATCGCCCCCGTTCCTGGGCAGACCGGGGAAGGCGCTTCGCCAGTTTTTCCAACATTGGGAATCGCCGCGGGAATGGAGGCCCCAATCTCTTGCAAGGGAGATGGCGAACAAGCCGATGCAGACGCATCCGGTGCGGCTCTGCTCCCCTCCGGCTCATCGGGAGCTGGAGTCCGAGCCGGCTCCGCTGGCAATCCGCTGTCTGAACTCATGCCCCACCTGGCCAAGCGCGGCGGGCTGCCCTTCCCCGTCAGTCGCTCAGATTGATGTCATACGTCTGGTTCCCACCCCGAAAATCGAACTTCAGGCCTGATTGGTCCGGGTCGGCATACTTACGGGGAATGGGCACGTAACGATCCATCTGAGCTCCCGGTGAAGCCATTTTATACCCGTAATCCGCCGGATTGCCGGGCAAATTCAACTTGGGGGGCAGATTCTCCTTCGGCGGACCTTCCTTGGACACGCTCTTGAACGGCACGCCTTTCGTCTCCCCCTGCGGCTTGAGCGACTCCGTCTCGACCGTGACCTTGTAACTCCCGCCAGTGATTTTGGGAATCTGATAGCTGCCGTCTTCCTGAATCGGAGCGGAAAATGTCTGCCCGCCGCTGGAGTTGATAAAGGCGACGTACCCCCCCTTGAGCGGCTGGCCTTTGTAGGTCACCTTGCCACTGACCGATCCCGTGGGCGGCGAACAGGCCAAGATGCCCAGAGCAAGCACCGCGGCCCCTACCACTCCCCGGCTTAGCGAAAACCCTACGCGTGCATTCATAGCCGTGCCCCTTCATTCGTGTGGAACAAGAAAGAACCGTGGCCGAGTCCGCCCCAAGGTCCGCACCTTGGCGGTTGGAAACTCGACCCGCGAACCTGATTCGCCAGAATTCATCGGGAACGAATCGTTGCCGAGCCGCTCAGCTCGTCGTCGCTCGGTGGGACGGAAGGCCAATCGGTTTGTTGGACGGATGCCAATCTCAAGATGGACGATGGGGGAGAGAGGATAGAGTCCCCTCTCCCCGAACGGGCGAAGAGGATGCTCCCAGGGATTACCAATCGTTACCCAACTGATCCCCGACATTGGGGGTGAGAGCGGCCCACCAGGTCAGACCGGAAACCCGCTGCGACACAAAGCGCACGCTGCCATCCCCCAACGCCGTCTGAATCCCACCCACGTGCGGCGAACTGGCCCGACCGCCATCACAAATCCCGATACCATTGGAGGTCGGCGGCTGAATCTGCGGGGCCGATGCCGCACCCGTCGGCGTGCCTCCTAAGTCCGGCGAAGAGAACACCGGACCCCAATCCGGCCAATAGTTCTCGTTGTAGTTCCCGGAATTGCACCGCGCCAACTTCTCGGAGAAGAAGATCGTATTGGACGTGCCATCCGTGATGGCCGCGGGATAGCGAGTGTAGCCCAAGCCCCAACCCGGATACACATTCCGGAAGACGCGGCCATTCACCCCATAACTCGAACGCGCCCAATTGTCCTGCGGGTCCGTATACTCCGCCGGACACAACAACTTCTTCGTCCGACCACGATCCGGCACATACACCCACTGCGAATAGGTTATGAAACTCCCATTCCGACCATCCGGGTCCGGCTGCGAACGCGTCTGGTCAAACATCACTTGCTCTTCGATAAACGGCAGGATGTGCAGAAAGATACCGCCGTTGGAGTTATAGTTGGCCTGGGCATTGCGGGGATAGAGGCCGATGGACGGCGGCAGCTTCCCCTCATGCGTGTCCGCCGCATTGATCGTCGCCAACGCAATCTGCTTCAAACGATTCGAACAATCCGCACGCGCCGCCGCCTCCCGCACCTTCTGCACCGCGGGCAACAGCAACCCAATCAAAATCGCAATAATCGCAATCACTACCAACAACTCAATCAGCGTAAAACCACGACGCCACCCCAGGAGTGAGTAACCTCTCATGACAAACCTCCGAGACGGGAACAAATAGAAAGACAAAAACTCCGTAAGCGGTGAGTCCAGGCTGCTTACGTAACGGAAAATGCTCGACGCATCTCCGTCAATTATGCAGCCTAACTGTTCCCGATCCCGGAGTCAAGGAAAAAACTTTACATTTTCATACAAATTTTCCCACTTCGCCCGTCCTGCGACGGGTTCTGCTATCACCTCCTGGGTCCTTGACCCGATCTATCGCCTCAGGCTCTTGCTGGGTTGAGGCCTGACGCGGTTGGGACCATCCCGGCTGCCCGGCTTGGCGTGAAGTCCCAATTCACCATTCCTGTCTCGGCGAAACAGGCCGCAATCGTCCCGCGGTTAGGACCTCCCCCTTCCCAGACGAATCCCCAATGGGGGGTCTGAGGCGGCTCAGTCTTTCAAATCAATGTTGTGAGTCTGTGTCCCTCCGGGGAAATCGTAGGTGAGTCCCGACTCATTCACATCGGCGTACTTTTTCGGGATCGCCACATAACGCTTTTTGGGGTCGTAATCCGGGTTGGCCTTGGGCTGGGAGTAGCCGAAGGCGGACGGATCGACGGGGAGTTTCTCCGTGGGCGGTGCAGTCGCTTCCTTGGGAAGTTGATCTTTGCTCGGCAGTTTCATGCCGGCGGGGGTTTTGAACGCAAACGGGCTGCCCCCACCTCCGCTTTTGAGGGATTCCGTCTCAATGCTGATCTTGTAGCTGCCGGAGTACATCTTCGGGATTTCGTAACTGCCATCGAGCTTGATATCCGTGGAATAGGTGTACGGGCCGAGGAAGGTAATGGTGCCTCCTTTCAGGGGTTCCCCTTTGTAAGTAACCTTGCCGCTGAGCGAACCGCTCCGTGGACCGCAAGCAGTCAGCGGCACGATCACCACAGCCAGCAGAAGCCAACCCGAGGGACGGGACCTGATTTGTGCCTTCATACGTCAGCCACTCCAGCAACAGAGGAAAAGGAACGGGATGGAATACGGCCAACGGTTCGTTCACTGTCTCGTTGTGGTTTGCTATCGGCGTGAGGAGTAGGGCGAGGAGTTGGCAGCAGTCATCCGGCAACAGTTTGAACCGACGGAGCGATGAGGGGGCGATCACACACCGCCCCAGCGGCCGGATGACAGGCGGTTACCAGTCGTTACCCAGTTGGTCTCCCAAGTTGGGGGTCAGGGCGGCCCACCAGGTCAGACCGGAAACCCGCTGCGACACAAAGCGCACGCTGCCGTCCCCCAACGCCGTCTGAATCCCACCCACGTGCGGCGAACTGGCCCGCGCTCCGTTGCAGATTCCCACACCGTTGGAGGTCGGCGGCTGAATCTGCGGCGCCGAGGCCGCACCCGTCGGCGTGCCGCTCATGTCTTGTGGCATCGGGTAGAGGATCGATCCCCAGTCCGGCCAGTAGTTCTCGTTGTACGCGCCGCTGCTCCACTCCAACCCCAGGGTGGAGGAATTGCACCGCGCCAACTTCTCCGTGAAGAAAATCGTGTTCGACGTTCCATCGGTGATATGGGACGGATAGCGGGTGTAGCCCAGACCCCAGCCTGGATACACATGCCGGAAGATGCGGCCATTCACCCCATAACTCGAACGCGCCCAATTGTCCTGCGGGTCCGTATACTCCGCCGGACACAACAACTTCTTCGTCCGACCACGATCCGGCACATACACCCACTGCGAATAGGTTATGAAACTCCCATTCCGACCATCCGGGTCCGGCTGCGAACGCGTCTGTTCCAGCATCGGCTGTTCTTCGATGAACTGCAAAATGTGGAGGTACAGCCCGCCATTCGTGTTGTAATGGGCTTGGGCATTGCGGGGGTAGAGGCCGATGGACGGCGGCAGCTTCCCCTCATGCGTGTCCGCCGCATTGATCGTCGCCAACGCAATCTGCTTCAAACGATTCGAACAGTCCGCACGCGCCGCCGCCTCCCGCACCTTCTGCACCGCGGGCAACAGCAACCCAATCAAAATCGCAATAATCGCAATCACCACCAACAACTCAATCAGCGTAAAACCACGACGCCACACCGGAGAAGAAAACCCTCTCATGATCAACCTCCTCAAAGAAGACCGAGGTGCATCGACGAGGCTTTCGTGAGCCACGAGTCTAGACTCACGAGGACGAAGAGTGCGAGTCTCTCTTCATCAAATCCCCAGATTAACGCCATTTATGAGATTCGTCAAGGTTTTTCTTCATTT
Source organism: Thermogemmata fonticola (assembly GCF_013694095.1). Lineage (NCBI taxonomy): Bacteria > Pseudomonadati > Planctomycetota > Planctomycetia > Gemmatales > Gemmataceae > Thermogemmata > Thermogemmata fonticola. Next base: position 39,916 of record NZ_JACEFB010000021.1, read on the forward strand.
TTTTGAAAAGGGATTGACGTGCCGCCTACCATCCGCAGCCAGCAAGCGGCGGCGCCAAGATCGAGTAACACTCGACTCTCATACCGAGAAAAAGAGGGGAAAGGGGCGGTTTCCCGCGCTCAGGGAAGGCGGAATGCCCCGAGGCAGCCGCGAGACGGGACGACCGGCGGAAGGGAAGAGGCTGGAGTGGCCTCGGCGGCCAGGGGAGCTTCCGCGCTTCAGTTGCCCAATTTGAGGCGCTTCAAGGCCACCCGGCCCGCGGCATTGATTTGGGGATTGGAGTCGTTCTCAGCCAGGTAGGTCAGGCGTTTGACCACACGCTCGCGCAGCTCGGAGTTCAGGTCGTTGAGCCGCAATCGGCCCAGAGTATCGATGGCCCAGGAGCGATAGTCGAGGGGATAGGGCACGTTCCGCTGTCCTCCGGCGCGGCTGGGAGGCTTCCAGGCGGAAGTGGCCAGGAGCATTTCGTTCACAATCACCGTGTTGGGCCGACGGATGACCGCTTCCGCGATGGCCGGCCGCACCTTCTCGCTCTGCTCTGCCAGCTCGATCAGGGCCAGGAGAATCTCATCGGACTGATCGTTCAGGCTGGCCAGATGGATGCCGATCGCTTCGCGGGCTGGAAAGCTGAGGCGGGTATTGCGGCAGTGCGCTTCGAGAATGTTACGCCCGCGGGTGCCGAAGGAACCCAGCGCCTGGATCGCCGCGATGAGCAGTTCCTCCTGCGGGCTGATCTTGCCGTTTTCCCCGCCCTCCTCGGCCTTCAATTCGGGATGGGGCGTGTAGTTGGTCAGGATTTGATCCAGTATAGGGATGACCTTGTCCGCCACACGTGGGCCAATAGCCTGAAGGGCCTGCACCGCGGCGGCGCGCACCCGCAGGTCCTCATCCTTCTGAAGCCGCTCGATCAGATCGGGAACCGCCTCGGACGCATCCGTTTTCATTTCCTTGAGGCGCAGGGCGGCCTCCCGGCGGACCGGACCATGCGAATGCCGCAACAAATCCCGCAACAGAATCAGATGCTGCGTCTCCGGCGGTACGACCATCGCCAGCAGAAGGGCGACTTCCTGAGCCAGCTCCGGGTTATCTTCCGTCATCCCCTGATAACGGGCGATCAGTTCAACGAGCAAGCCGCGGGCTAGTTGGGGACGCTGTTGCAAACACTGCACCGCCATCCGGCGAATCGAGAGATCGGTATCCTTGAACAGAGGCGGGACGAGTTGTTCGAGTTGAGCTTGCAATAGCGGGTGCTTCAAGGCGTTTTGCGCAGCCAGGCGGCGGATTTCTAGGTTCGGGTCCCGGATCGCCTCGACCCAGATTTTCGCCTGTTCTGCCTCGCTACAGAGGGGCACCAGCAGGGTCAGGGCGCGCTGCCGAACCTCGGGATGGTTATGGCGCAGCTTCTCCAGGAGCAGCGGCTTGTCATTGATATGGGCTTGGCCGTAGGTGGCGAGCAATTCCTTGGCTAGCTCCGCAATCTCAGCGTCGGGGTCCGCCACGCCTTCCAGGACCACTCCCAGCGCCACGCTGCGACCCGCCAGACCGGCCTGCTTGAGGATTTTGTACAAGTCCCGGCGTGCTTCCCCCTGGGCGACCTTGAGCAATTCCACTGCCAACGCGAGCTGTTCCTGCGGCAACGGCGGCGTATTGTTGGCAAACATGCGGATGGCGTAATTCCGCAAAGCCGGCGAGGGAGACTGCAAGCACTTGACCAGGTGAGCGGTGCAGGAGGCATCCGGCGGCGGCAGCGCATAGAGCTTGGCGATCAACTCCGCCTGCACTGTACCCTGCGTGATCTCGGCCAGTTCGATGAGGCGGATGTGGCTCAGCTCGCCGTTTTTTCCAATGGCGGTAACGAGCAGTTTCTGGATTTCCGGCGGATACTTCGACAGTTTGGCGACGAGAATCGCAACGTCGACGTCGGGAAGGGTCGGCGTACCCTGGGCGAACATCTTGGCGGCGTAAAGGCGAGCGGCGGGGGAGGAGGAATCCAGAGCATCGAGGAGCGCCTTGGCCATCTCCGGGGACGGCGCTCCCAAGAGATAGAGAATCTGTTCAATCTCCTGTTGCAACTTCGGATCCGCCGTCGGCAGTAGGCGCAGCAGCACCGGAATGGCCGCCTGAGCACGGGACTTTTGCTCTCCGAGCTTCTGGAGGGCCTTGCTCCGTTCCTCGGCCGTCCCTTTTTCAACGACTTGGAGCAATTGCTCAACGTATTGCTTGGCCTGCGCCTCGGCCCTCGCCTGCCGTCCGCGAACCGGCGTCCAGGTCTGATTCTGCTTTTTGAAGTATTCGTTGACCAGATTTTCGATTTCGGAAACACGGATGTTGAAGCAGGTCTGGCGGTTCCGGGGATTGCGTTGCACCATCAGCCCCACCAATTCGCCATTGTCGTTGGCCACGGGTCCACCGTTGACATCCTTGTCGCTGACCGTGCGGGTGGCGAAGACCGCCTGTCGATTTTCGGGCATGTTTGGATCCACCAGCTTCCTGAGGCTTCGCAACATCTGGCGCTCGCTGTCGATCATCTCCTGGAGTTCATCGGCTTTCATCTCTTCGGCCAGCTCATCGAGGCCGAAAGTCTCAAGCATCTGCTTACTCCCTTGGAGAAGTTTTTCATTGGCATCGAGCAAATCCTCGAGGTCGTCGAGGAAGTTGTTATTCTTCTTGGGCTGGACCGTGTCCTGCGTCAGCTGCCACAATTTCGAGCGGCCCGCCACCGTGTTGCGCAGGGTGTAGACCTTCTGGTCCGGTTGCACCGTGGATTGCAATGGAAGAACGGCGGCCTGAGCGTTCGGAGCAAGCTGCTGCAGTTGGAGCAAAACCAGGTTGGCCTGCGAATAGAGCAGGACCGCTCGGCCCTTCGTGCGGAATGCTGGGGAAGAGCTGCTCTTGTACCGCGAGAAGTCATGGACCAGATTGTTCGAGGTTTTCTCGTACATCGGGAAATAGACCGTAATCTCCGGGTTGTTTTGCTGGGTGAAGATTTGGCTACTGGTGACCGCCAGGCGATGGGAGGTGTCGATGATGCAACCCGTTTGGTAGTAGGTCCGTAAACCTTTCTTGACGGCCAGGAGGACCGAGCAGCGGGTCATCTCCCGCGCGATGTCCTGAGGAGACAGGGGGCCATCCGAGGGCGGCGGAGGTGGCGGGATGTCAGGAGGCGATCCGTCCCCATTGCCCCCACCGCCGCCAGGCGGTTGCGATCCTCCCCCATCGCCGGAACCCCCTCCACCCTGGGATACATTTTCGTTTTTGACGTATTGCGTGTAGTAGTAATAACCCCCGATGCCGGCGCCGGCGAGCAGGATCAGGAAAAGGGGGATGCCGATGAGGAGGAGGATCAGTCCCGTGGAGGAGGGGGAGGAGGGCGTTGGCGCAGCGGGGGCGGCGGGGGGAACGGGACGGCGGGCTACCCCAGAACCGGCTCCCATTCGGCCAGCCGGAGCGGCGGGGGCCGGCAACCCCACTGCGGAAGGTGGGCGTGCTCCCGGTGCGGAAGCCGGCGGCGGACTGTAAGCCAGCGGAACGGCGGCAGGAGCCGGAGGGGTAGGCAGCGGCGGAGGCGGCACGATGCGGGCGGGCGTAATCGGAATCGGTGCGGCAGGCGGAGCGGCAGGGGTAGCGGGGCGCGGCGGCCCGGCAGAAGCCGCGGGTGTGCCCTCTGCACCGCCAGGATTCCATGAGGACCCCGGCGTCACCGCTCCTTCGCGAGCCAGTGGCACCAAAGCGACCCCACAGCCAGGACAGTGTGCCTTGGCCGAGGTGGTTTGCATCACATAGGACTCCCCGCACTTCGGGCAAAACCAGCGGTTCAGATTCATCGCTCTCACCTCCCGATGGAATACAGCCCAGCTTTTTTTTTCCGGCGGAAGAACGCCCCAACGCCTCCGATGCTGCTCAACTTCACGAGCTTCCTGGACGGCAACGCGGACCTTCCCCCACGGGCGATCAAGCGGTAACTCCCAATACCATGAAGCGCTGGAAGGAGGATCCGCAGGTGGTAGCGGTACCACTGAGGCCGACGTCGCGTGAAATTGTAATGCGCTCGCACAAGTCATGCAAGCTCGGTAGGCGTTTTTTTCATTGGAATATACTAACGATGATCAGAATTTTCTATACGTCTCGGAAGTGAAAGGGCACACATTGCCGCTTGGCACCACGAAGGGAGGAATAGGCCGTCCCCCCCGTGGGAGCTGCTCTTCATTCCCGAATCCCGACAGAATGCGGATCAACAGGATGAGGATCAGACAAAATGCGGTGCCGCCGGTGACAACTGCGTGAGGAAGCAGCAGGGAGGAGCGGCGAGCGGAGAAATCGGCGAACTACCGAGAGGCTAGCGGGCCGAGGAAAAGCCGGCCCTCGACTCTGGCCGGCGCCGATAGAGCCAACGTGGCTTTGAGCTGAACGGGCCGAGGAAAAGCCGGCCCTCGACTCTGGCCGGCGCCGACAGAGCCAACGTGGCTTTGAGCTGAACGGGCCGAGGAAAAGCCGGCCCTCGACTCTGGCCGGCGCCGACAGGGCTAGCTTGGCTTTACAACCGCAGGCGAACGGCACCAGGGTGAAGGGTCAGGAAAAGCGGACGGATGGGGAGGACTCAATCCTCGTCCTCATCGTCATCGTCCTCATCCTCGTCATAGTCCTCGTCTTCGTCGTCCTCGTCCTCGTACTCATCGAAGTCGTCATCCTCGTCGAAATCTTCCTCCTCGTCGAAGTCTTCGAGTTCGTCTTCATCCTCGAAGTCTTCGTCGAAGTCGTCATCCTCATCGAATTCGTCGTCGAGGTCTTCGTCGTCGAAGTCCTCATCCTCGTCGTCGAAGTCCTCATCCTCGTCGTCGTCGTAGTCCTCGTCGTCATCGTCGTAGTCGTCCTCATCGTCATCATCGTAAGCGAAGAGGTCGGGGAGGACGGGGAGAGCGCGGAGATCGTCCTGATCTTCCAGGGTTGGCGGCATGGGCCAGGTACGGGATGTCAAGGGTTCGAGCAGAATGCGTGCAGTCATGGGCAATTCCTCAAGTATAGGTGACGGCCGTGGGCCGCTGCCGACAAGGCCAACGGCGGCAGGCCGCTGTCCACTGTCACACGGGGGAAAATCCTCCTGGGGGTGTCTGCCCTCACAGACAGATCAATCCCCTTATACGGAAGCTCAGGGGGAGAGGCTAGAGCGTCAGGGTGGCGTGCAGGGCCACGAGCCAACGGCGGCCTCCTCCCGGAGCAAGGTAGATGCTTCTTAGGGAAGCGGAGCGAGGGCGTCAAGCCAGAGCCTGTTTTTTTCCTGCCAATCCTAAGTTATTGTGAAAAATTGATTTAGGATGCCGAAAGCCGAAGGGAACGAGGGACGCTCCAGCACCCCGCGGCAGCGCAAGAGCGGACTCGGAAGGGCGCTGTGGAAAACTCGGAATCTCGAAGGCGGATCGGCAAACAGGTAGGCAGGCGCGCTAGGGGAGACGGCATCCTGACAGGTGTCGACACATGGGTAGGCGGAGAACAAGGGCGGCGGTGCGAGAAAAAAATCCTTGACAGGACGGCGGGAAGGTATCAGGATAAAAGGGAACCTGCCTGAAAAGATATTCCCGCCTACGTGTTCGTATCTCAGGTTTTGTCGAATCCTAGGGAAAAGAGCCATGAAGCCAGTCCAGCAGCGTGGGTTGCGGGTGTATTGGGGTGTGTGCCTTCTGGTGCTCTGGGGTGGCGAGCGGGTGTGGTCCGCGGAAGGTCCGCAAGGGGGGGAGGGAAAGCTGGTGGTGTATCCGGCCGAGGTGAAGCTGACCGGCCGGCGGGCGGAGCAGCGGCTAGTGGTGCTAGGGCCGGCGGGAGCTGGCGGAGTGCGCGACTGGAGCCGGGAGGCGCAGTGGCAGGTCGAGAATGAGCAGGTGGCGGCGGTGGAAGGGGGCGTGGTGCGTCCGCGGGGTGATGGGCAGACGGTGGTGCGCGTGCGGGCGGGGGGACAGGAGGCGGCGGTCCCGGTGCGGGTGGAGCGCTACGCGGCGGATGAACTCGTGGATTTCGTGCGGGAAGTGGAACCGATCCTGACCAAGGCGGGATGCAACAGCGGCGGGTGCCATGGGGCGGCGTTGGGACGCGGCGGCTTCCGGCTGTCGCTCTTCGGGTTCGACCCGGCCTTCGATTATGCCCAGATCGTGCGGAGCAGCGAAGGGCGGCGCGTGGTGGTGGCCGAGCCGGACCGGAGCATTCTACTGGCTAAGCCGGCCTTGGTCATGGAGCACGGGGGCGGGGAACGCCTGCGGCGGGGCAGCCGGGATTACGAAGTCCTGGCCCAATGGCTGGCGGACGGAGCGCCGGGACCGAGCGGCACCGACGTGGAAGTCGTGGGCCTGGAGGTGTTCCCCCCAGCGCGGAGCTTGGGAAACGGGGAGCAGCAGCAACTGGCGGTGACGGCGATCTGGTCCGATGGACGGCGGACAGATGCCACACGGCATGCCCAGTACGACAGCCTCAACGAAGGCGTCGCGGAAGTGACAAGTGACGGCTTGGTGCGGGCGAAAGGGCCGGGGCAGACGCACATCATGATCCGCTTCGGCGGCCAGGCAAGTGTGGCTCAGATCACCTGGCCATATGCCCGGCTGACTTCTTTCCCGGAATATCCGACGGAGAACATCATCGATCGGCTGCTAGTGGAAAAGTGGAAGGAGCTGGGGCTGACGCCGTCGCCGGTGTGCAGTGATGAGGAGTTCCTGCGGCGGCTGTATCTGGATGCGCTGGGTCGGCTGCCGACACCGGCGGAAGTGCGGGCTTTCCTGGCGGACTCCGGCGCGGACAAGCGCCAGCGAGCGGTGGAGACGGTGCTCCAGCGGGGCGAATTCGCGGATTGGTGGGCCTTGCGCTGGGGGGACCTGCTGCGGATCAACCGCACGGCGTTGCAAGAGAAAGGCATGTGGAGTTTCCACAACTGGGTGCGGGCGCAGATGCGGGACAACGTGCCGCTGGACCGCTTCGTGCGCGAAATCATCACGGCGGAAGGCAGCACCTTCATGGACGGCCCGGCGAACTTCTTCCGCATCGGACGGACGGCGGAGGACTGGGCGGAAAGTACGGCCCAAGTGTTTCTGGGAATCCGTATCGGGTGTGCCCGGTGCCATCACCATCCGTTCGAGAAATGGAGCCAGGATGATTACTACGGCCTGACGGCCTTTTTCGTCCGGATCGGCACGAAGGGAAGCCAGGAGTTCGGCCTGTTCGGCCAAGAGACGGTGGTATTCGTGCGCTCGACGGGTGAGGCCATGCATCCGCGCCGCGGGAGCTTTGTCGCGCCTCGGCCTCTGGATGGAGACAAGAAGCAATCCTGGGACGATCCGCTGGATCGGCGCTTCCGCCTGGCCGAGTGGCTGACCAGTCCGGAGAACCGCCTCTTCGCCCGGAACCTGGCCAACCGCATCTGGGGTTACACGATGGGCCGGGGATTGGTGGAACCGCTGGACGACATGCGGGCGACAAACCCGCCGGTGCATCCCGCCCTGCTGGAAGCCCTGGCCGACGAGTTGATCCGCAGCAAATACGACCTCAAGCATCTGTTGCGGCTCATCTTCACCAGCCGAGCCTATCAGCTCTCGGCCCAGGTGACGCCTGGGAACCAGGCGGATGCCGCCAATGTCTATTTCACCCGGCGGGTGGTGCGGCGACTGACAGCGGAACAACTGGCGGACGCCCTGGACGACCTGACGGGCAGTCCAGAGAAGTATCCGGGGTTGCCGCCGGGAACGCGCGCCGTGCAGTTGCCGGATAGCGAGGTGGCGTCCTACTTCCTGGACACCTTTGGGCGTCCGGCCCGGCAGGTGCTCTGCGAATGCGAGCGGACCAGCACACCTAACCTGGCCCAAGCGATGCATCTGCTCAACGGCGCGGTCCTCCAGCGGAAGCTGGCCGATCCCAACGGGCGGATCGACAAACTGCTGGCCGCTAAGACGCCGCTGCCGCAGATCGTCGAGGAGTTGTACCTGGCCGCCTGGTCACGCCGCCCCAGTGCCGATGAACTTAAGAAGGCGGAAAGCTGGGTCCGCTCCGCGCCGAACCTGCGCGAGGGATTGCAGGACCTGGTCTGGGTGCTGGCCAACAGCCGGGAGTTCCTGTTCAACTACTGATCGCCTACTGCCATCCGACCGTCCCGATACGCCCGCCTGACGGAAACCCGCCGGTTCAACGCAACAGGGTCCCAAGGGTTCGACATGATTCAGTGCCACCGGTTCGACACGATTCAGTCCCGCCGGTTCGACCCATTGGAGTCCCACCGGTTTGAGATGGACAGCTTGCCGTTTCTGTTGAGGGTCTAGTTCATGAGGAAATGCCGGACAACCGTATTGGGTCGCTGCCGGCTAGCGTTGCTGGGAGCTGGGGCCGTGGTGGGATTACTGCTGCCGCTGGCGGCGGCCCAAGGGCCAGGCGGGTCTTCGCCCAAAGTCAAGGGGTCGTCATCGGGAAGCGACGGGTCGGCGTCAAAAGCCAAGGGATCACCACCGACTAGCGGCGGGTCGGCACCGGAAGCCAAAGGGCAAGCCGCCCAGAGTCCCACTTGGTGGCAGGATGTCCGCCCGATTTTGCGCCGCAATTGCACGGTCTGCCACAACGAGCGACGGCGGGAGGAAGTGGATATTTCCGCCGGGATTGCCCTGGATCAGCTCGCGAGCATCCGCCAGGGAGCGCGGCAAGGCCAGCCGCTAGTCACCCCGGGCCAGCCGGAAAAGTCCCTGCTTTACCTCTGCTTGGTGACGACGGATGTCAAGAAGCGCATGCCGCTGGAGGCGGACCCCCTGCCGCCCCAGGAGATCGAGACGATCCGGCGGTGGATTGCAGCGGGGTTGCCGGAAGGGGAACGGCGGGTGGAGACGGAAGCGCCGGCCACGCCGCTGCGGGTGGTGCGCACCCTGCCGGTGTCTTTGCCGACACGGGCCAGTCCGCCGCCGACTTTGAAACTGTCCGGCACACTGCAAGTTTCCGCACCGATCGGCCCGCTGCCTCCGGTGGCCGCCGTGGCGTTTTCCGCGGATGGGCAGCTCCTGGCGACAGGCTGCTATGGGCTGGCTACCGTTTGGGACCTGGGTCGGGTCCAGCCGCTCTGGTCCTCGACCCACGTGCTGGGGATGATCCACGACGTCAAGTTTTCGCCGAACGGGCAGCTTCTGGCTGTGGCAGGGGGTCAACCGGCAGGACGGGGGGAAGTGCGGCTCTTCGACGCCCGCAGCGGCCAACTCCGCCGCACCCTCACGGGACACCGGGATGCTGTCTCGGCTATTGCTTTTTCGCCGGATGGCCGCCTGCTCGCTTCGGCCAGCTTCGACAAGACCGTCCGCCTCTGGGACGTGGAGAGCGGGCAGATGCGCCACAGTTTCAGTGGGCATTCGGACTTTGTCTATGCCGTGGCCTTCGCTCCCGATGGTCAGTGGTATGTCACCGCAAGCAAGGACCGCACGGGGCGGATCGTGGACGCCGCCACCGGCCAGGGCCGACTGACACTCAGCGGGATGAATGACGAGGTCCTGGCAGCGGCGGTGCAGCCCGGCGGGCAACTCGTGGTCACCAGCGGTCTGGAGACAGCGATCAACTGGTGGGATGCGCGAACGGCGGAGCGGAAGAACCGCACAGGCGGTCCCGGCGTAGCTGTGCACGAGCTAGCCTTCGATGGAGGTGGGAAAATCCTGGCGGCAGCGGGCGGGGATGGCACGGTGCGCCTCTACAACGGCAGCAACGGTGCTCTGCTGCGCTCCGTCCGGGTCGCGGATGCCGTCTTCGCCGTGGCCCTCGACGCCTCCGGCCAACGGGTGGCGACCGGCAGCTCGGACGGCCTGGTCCGCCTCTGGGCCACGGCGGACCTGCGCCCCTTGCTCACGCTCTGGAGCGGCCGGGACAACCTCTGGATCGCCCTCGCGCCCGAAGGATACTACGCCGCCGCCGCCCCCCTGACCGGCCGGCTCCAATGGTCCGCTGCTGGCCGAAACCTGGACGATCCCAAGCTCCTGCGCCCCTTGCTCAATCCAGAGGCCCTGAGCAAAGCCGCCCGCGGCGAGAAACTGCCGGCCCCCCAATGGTGAGAATCTGGCCCAGGGCCAACTTCCCCACGTGAACTGGGAGGATGACTTTCCCCCCCGCTTTGGGGCGAACAGCACCGAGGCGAACCAACACTCATCGGGAACCTGCCGAGATGGACCGACACCCTTCGGGAAGCAGTGGAGCGAACTGGCGGCGGACCGGAGGCGTATGCAGTCGTATAACAGTCCGCAAGCGTCGGGCTGCGGGCTAGCCGACGGCATTCGGTGCACACGGACCTTACAAGGAGTCGTTCGCAATGAAATTGTGCCTCTGCTTCCGTCTGGCAACTGGTTTGGCTGCACTTCTGGTCGCGGGCCATTTGTCCGCCCAAGAGATCGGAGCGAGCAAAGCGGCGCCTACTCAAACGAAACCTGCTGAACAAACGAAACCCGCCGAAGCGGCCACCCAACCCAAATCCAACCCCGCTTCCTCCTCCGACGTCAGCAGCTACTTCCCCCTCATTCCCAAAAGCAAGTGGGTTTACAAGGTTCAGGACCAATCCGTCGAGGTCCTGGTCGATAAAGACGAGAAGTTTAAGGATGAGAAGTGCACCAAGGTGGACACGCTCGTGAGCGGTAAGGTGGTGGCTTCGGAGTTGTACTGCGTCAAAAGCGACGGCCTCTATCGGGTCAAGGTCAAAGATGACGAAATCAACCCGCCAGTCCAGGTGCTCCCGCAGTCCATTCAGAAGGGCAAAAGCTGGGAGATCAACAGCAAAGTCGGGACGCAAGGCGGGCAATTGGTCAAAGGGACCTTCCGCATCGTCAATGACAAGGAAAAGATCAAAGTCCCCGCCGGGGAGTTTGAAGCGGTCCTGGTGGAAGGCACCGATATGGATGTCGGGGGAACCAAGACGACGGTGCGCCTGTGGTTCGCCAAAGGTGTCGGCCTGGTCAAGCTGAGCTACAAGATCGCGGATACGGAATCGACCCTGGAACTGGAGAAGTACGAACCGGCGACGGTCAAGGGTTGACCGGCCCGAAAGAGGGGCGATTCTGAGTCCCAAAGAGGGGCGGTTCTGGGGCGAACAGCCCTTTGGGGTGAACGGCCCCTTTGGGGCGAACGGTCCCAGGTGTGAATAGTCCGGCAGCGAACGGTTCGAGCGGTAAACGCCGGGTCCTGTGAACTGGCAGTATGAATTGCCGGAGGGAGGGCAAGTTATGGTCCGTGTGCGAGCCATCCTCGGCGGTGTGGCGGGGTGCCTGGCCGGCTTGCTATGGGGCGGGCCGGTCTGGGGGCAGACCTCCTTTCCCATGATCACGCATACCCACCCCACGGCGGTCACGCGGGGCAGCACGCAGGAGGTGACGGTCTTTGCGAACGGCGGCTCCTTCGCCGAGGCGCTCGCGGTGCACATCGAAGGGGAAGGAGTGACGGCAGAAATCGTCCCGCCCAAGGAGGCGCCAAAGGCCGCACCCACCGCTCCGGTGCCGGCGGTCCGCCAGTTGACCCTGCGGATCAAGGCCGCCGCCGACGCTCCACTCGGAGTGCGCGAGTTCCGCATCCGCACGGCCCACGGCATCTCCTCCCTCGGCCAGTTACTCATCGTGGACGATCCCGTCGTCCTGGAAAACGGCAGCAACAACACGCCGGACAAAGCCCAAACTGTAACCGTCCCCTGCGTCCTGTGCGGGCGGATCGACCGCGCGGAAAGCGTCGATTACTACACCTTTTCGGCCAAAGCGGGCCAGACTCTGACGATCGAAGTCCACTGCGCCCGCTTGCAGGACAAAATCCACGACTTGCAGAAGCACGCCGACCCGCTCGTGAGCATCGCCGACGCCTCCGGGCGAGAACTGGCCAGTAGCGACGATGACCGCTTCGCCGATCCGCTTCTGGTCTTTACGCCGCCCGCTGATGGCCTCTACCGCCTGGCCATTCGCGACGCCAAGTACGACGGCGATTCCCGCTGGAGCTACGCCGTCACGATCACGGACCGGCCCTATGTGAAGCAAATTTTCCCGATCGGGGTGCCGCCGTCAGCCTCCGTGGTCTTCGAGCCGGTCCTATCCACGCCGCAACGGCCCCAGTGGACCGCCGTTACGCCGGCCGCTCCGGGCCTGCACAGCGTTAGTCTCCGTCCGCCGGGCAGCAGCCGCGTGACCAATCCCGTGCCGCTCGTCGTCAGCACCCTGCCCATCCAGCGGGAACAGGAACCGAACGACTCGCCCGCCCAGGCCAACCCCCTGCCCGTGCCCGGCGGCGTCAACGGCCGCATCGGCCAGCGACGCGACCTCGACCACTTCCGCCTCTCCCTCAAAAAGGGACAGACCGTCGTCCTCGAAGTCTTCGCCCGCCGCTTCGGCACCGAACTGACCAGCCGCCTTGACGCCCAACTGGACCTACTCTCCGCCGACGGCAAAAACGTGCTCGTGACTAACGACGACCAATCCCCCGCGATGAAGGACAGCGCCCTGGTCTTCACCGCCCCCGCTGACGGCGATTACCTCCTGCGACTGCGCGACCTCAACAACAAAGGCGGCGAGGAGTACGCCTACTTCCTCACCTGCGACTTGGCCAAGCCAGACTTCTCCCTCAAGGTGGACCCCTCCATCGCCCTGATCGGCCCTGGTTCCAGCGCCGCCTGGTACGTGCAGGTCAACCGGAAGCACGGCTTCGCGGGTCCGGTGGCGATCAGCGTGGATGGGCTGCCGCCGGGCGTCCGCGTCAACCCCTTGATCATTCCAGCGAATATGACCCAGGGGCTGCTGGTGCTGACGGCAGATGCCGGCGCTCCGCTTGGCGGCGGACCGGTGCGGGTCGTCGGCACCGCCACGGTCGAACACAACGGCCAAAAGGAAACCCTCCAGCGCACGGCGACGGCAGTGGAGGAAATCTACTTCCCCGGCGGCGGGCGCGGACGCTTCGATGTCCGCATGCAGGCCCTGGCCGTGACCCAAACCTCGGACGTTCTCCGCGTCCAGGTCCAACCGAATCGCATCACCCTCAAGCCCGGTCAGGAAGTCACCCTCAACGTCACGGTGGAGCGCTCCCCCCGCTATGCCGGCAAACCGGTTACGCTCGACGTGTTGCTCCGCCACCTCGGCACGGTCTACGGCAACCCCTTGCCCCCCGGCGTGACCCTCGTGGATGGAAAAAGCAAAACGCTCCTGGGCGCCGGCGACCGCGGCACGATCACCCTCCGCGCCGCCCCGGATGCCCCGCCCTGCACCGATGTCCCCATCTGCGTCCAGGCCTTCGTCCCGATCAACTTCGTGGTCAAAATCGGCTATGCCAGCGAACCGATCTTGCTGACCGTGGAAAAGTGACGCTCTCTTGTCTCTCCCCCGGCCCCGCCCTGCATGCTGCGGAGGAATGACCATGCTGCCCGCCGCCTGCCGCTTCCGCTTTGGTCCTGCCCTGCTCGCTGCCGCCATGCTGACCTCCGCCGGTCTGTCCCTGACCCCCGCTGCTGATCCCGCGGCCGACCCGGCGACCCCCCAACCGCCCCGCGGCTTCACCGCCCTCTTCAATGGCCGAGACCTCTCCGGCTGGCACGGCTGGGACATCCACGCCAAAGGGGCCAGTCCCGCTGACCTGGAAAAACTCCCGCCCCAGGAACAAGCCCAACGCTTCGCCGCCTGGACCGAACAGGCCCGCAAACACTGGCGCGTTGAAAACGGCGAGCTAATCAACGATGGCCGCGGTCCCTACCTCGCCACCGAGCGCGCCTTCGGCGACATCGAGCTGCTCGTGGAATACAAAACCGTCCCCGGTGCGGATAGCGGCATCTACCTGCGCAACACCCCCCAGGTACAAATCTGGGACCCCAACCAGAAATACGACCCGAAAAATCCCCACCGCAAGCCCCACCTCGGCTCTGGCGGCCTCTTCAACAACTCCCCCGGCGCCCCAGGACGTGACCCCCTCGTCCGGGCGGATAAGCCCTTCGGCCAGTGGAACCGCTTCCGCATCCTCCAAATCGGCGAACGCACCACCGTCTACCTCAACGACCAGCTCGTCGTCGATCATGCCCGCATGGAGAACTACTGGAATCGCAAGGCCCCCCTGCCCCGCACCGGCAAAATCCTCCTCCAGACCCACGGCGGCGAAATCCGCTGGCGCAACCTCTTCGTCCGCGAGATTCCCCCGGAGGAAGCCAACGAACGCCTCCGCCAGCACCGCGCCGACCGCTTCCGCCCCCTCTTCAACGGCCGGGACCTCACCGGCTGGACCGGCGACACCGCCTCCTACACCGTCGAACAGGGGCAGATCATCTGCCAGCCCCGCAAAAGCGGCGTCCTCTACACCCGCGAGCAGTTTGCGGACTTCACCGTGCGACTGGAATACCGCCTCCCCCCCGGCGGCAACAACGGCCTGGCCATCCGCTACCCCGGCAAAGGCCGCCCCTCCACCGACGGCATGTGCGAAATCCAAATCCTCGACGATGACCACCCCCGCTATGCCCGCCTCGATCCCCGCCAATTCAACGGCTCCGCCTACGGCATCGCCCCCGCCACCCGCGGCTACCTCCGCCCCGCCGGCCAGTGGAACTTTCTGGAAGTCTCGGTACGACAATCCACCGTCACCGTCGAACTCAACGGTACCCGCATCCTCCACGCCGATCTAGCCGCCATCACCACCTTCAAGGACAATCAGCCCCATCCCGGCATCACACGGCGCAGCGGCCACTTCGGCTTCGCCGGGCATGGTGACCCGGTCGCCTTCCGCCACATCGCCATCGAAACCCTGACGGATTAGTCAAAACTCCAGGAGTTCCCCCTGGCTTCGGAGTGCCCACCAGCCGCTCACTTCCACACCAACACCTGACGATCATCACCCCCCGCCACCACCACCCCACCATCACCACTCACGGAAACACCCCACACCCCACCCCTGTGCCCCGCCAGCCGATGCCGCAACTGACCACTCTCCCCATCCCACACCAACACCTGACCATCACCACCCCCCGACACCACCACACCACCATCACCACTCACGGAAACACACTTCACCTCACCCCTGTGCCCCTCCAGCCGATGCCGCAACTGACCACTCCTCCCATCCCACACCAGCACCTGACCATCAACACCCCCTGCCACCACCACCTTGCCATCAGCACTCACGGAAACACACTTCACCTCACCCCTGTGCCCCTTCAGCCGATGCCGCAACTGACCACGCACACCATCCCACACCAACACCTGACCATCACTACCCCCCGACACCACCACCCCACCATCACCACTCACAGAAACATCATACACCCGACCCTTGTGCCCCTCCAGCCGATGCCGCAACTGACCACT
>NZ_JACEFB010000022.1 GCF_013694095.1 Thermogemmata fonticola
TCTGGCCATTCACAACCACAATGACTCAACCGGTTTCCTCCCCAGCGGAGGCCAGCATTGGTCGATGGCACCAACTTACGGCATCCCTGTCGTTGGTGTAGCGCCCAACCTCTCTGCACCCGCAGCTCCACCGGCCGGGGTTACGGAGCAGCGGGCCGGCTGGCTTTTCCAACTCCTCCCTTTCGTCGAACAGCAGAACATTTACAACGGCGGCGGGCAACCCACCATCGGTGGGCAAATGAGCCAAGCGCGGGCGGCTATCATCAAGACCTACTTCTGCCCCTCCCGCCGGGCACCCACTGCTTGGACCCAAGCTACCTCTTGGTATGAACCTACCACGGGCTATCCATTCTGCGGAACACATGGCCAAACAGATTACGCTGGATGCATCGGTCCGAATAATGCGGATTGGGGCGCTATCGTTCGGACATTCAACCACAGCACAAACAACATTCCCGGCACCCGGCGCCGGCAACCGATCCGCTTGCAGGACCTGGTCGATGGCCTCTCGCAAACTTTGGTGGCGGGCGATAAGAAAGCAATCCGCGGCATCAGCGGCTTTCGGGGTGATGACAATGAGGGTTACTCTTCCGGCTGGGATCATGACGTTCTCCGCCGGACAGACCTAGCCCCCATGCCGGACGATGGTACCGACGGCGGTGGCCGATTCGGCGGCTTGCATCCCGGCGGCTTCAATGCCCTGCTCGGCGATGGCTCCGTCCGCTTCATCAATTTCAACGTGAGTTGCTGCGGCGTGGGAACGACATTTTACGGTTTGGGACACCGCGCTGATGGTGGTGTGCTCGGCAACGATTGGTAACGCAACCTCGTAATGCTGTCTCCCCGTAATGCCGTTTCATCGTAGCCATCCCTGAGGCGGCTCGTTACTGACTCGTAGCGAGCCGCTTTTTGTACCGTGGAGGAACCCCTATCCGTAGGAAACGATGGGATCGGGTGATCCTTCCTTATGGATATTCGAGTCCTATCCCCTGAGATGCAAAGGAGACGAGCCGATCATGGTTAGTGGAATCCCGTCCAAGCCGTGCCGCCTCGCTAGCGTGCTTCTTCTGGGTCTACTCCTTGTGGCAGGATGTTCCCGAGACAGCGGTGTTGCGGAGGGGCGCACCAAACCCCGGGGCCGCATCTTGGAAAACGGCCTACCAATAAAAATCGACACCACCAATTTGCCTCCTGGTGATCCGGGACTGCAAGTCACTTTCATCAAGATCGGCGGTGTCGATGCGGGCACAGAATACGAAGCCAGAATCACCGATGCTGCTACTGGGTCTTTTGATCTGATCGGGGCCGATGGCAAAGGCATTCCGCCGGGGAAATACCGCGTGGCGGTGACCGTGGCTCCCTTCGGCAGCGAAGACCAACTGAAGGGGAAGTATAGCCGGGAGAAGTCCAAGATCGAAATCGAGGTCAAGCCTGGCGAGGATGTGGTGATCGATTTGGCACAGTACAAGTAAAATCCCGCTTGCCAGCATGCTGTTTCGTCACTATGCTCTTTTGTAACACCTTGCTGTTTGGGACAGCAGGGAGACAAAGAGCAGGTGAGCATCTTATCCAGAGTGGCCGAGGGGCCAGGCCCGATGACGCCACAGCAACCGGCCGCGGATGGTGGGAATCGCCCGGTTTCCTCTCTGCGGTGCTGGTGCTAATTCCTGCCCGGCAAACGCCACGGCGGAACGACCAGAAGCAAAAAGGTCAGCCCGCCGGGTATGGCCGGGGAAGATAAGATGTGCTCGCGCGGGGCAACTCGCCGATCCCTCTTATCTCATCTAGCCTGCCGCGGAAGCCTCAGCAGGCATCTATCCCTGGAGAAAGGCTCACCCTTGTCCTTCCACCTCCGCTCGCCCTGAGCGAGGCCGGCGGCTGCCGCCTCCCAGGAAGCGGACCTGTAGAACAGGGGGTTGCCGTGTCCTCTTTCGTTCGCGGAATGGTCTGTCGCGTTTGTGGAAAGCGCTATCCCGTGTCCCCGATCAACTTCTGCACGGACGATTTCGGCCCTCTCGAAGTGGACTACCACTACGAGGAGGTCCAGAAAGTCCTGCGCCGCGAGGTGATTGCCCGCCGATCCTGGAACATGTGGCGCTATCGCGAGCTGCTGCCACTGGACGGCGAACCGACCGTGGGGCACGCTGTAGGTGGTACTCCTTTGCTGAAAGCCCAACGGCTAGGAGAAGCCCTGGGCGTGCGCCATCTTTGGATCAAAAATGACGCGGTCAATTTCCCGACGCTGTCCTTCAAGGATCGGGTCGTGGCGGTAGCTCTATCCAAGGCACGCGAGTTCGGAATGGCTACCGTTGGCTGTGCCAGCACCGGCAACTTGGCCAACAGTGTCGCCGCTCAGGCCGCTGCCGCCGGACTGGAAACCTTCATCCTCGTTCCTGCCGACCTGGAACGGACCAAAATCCTGGGCACTGCTGTCTACGGCGCCAAGGTGATCGGCCTGAAAGGAACCTATGACGAAGTCAATCGGGTCTGCACGCAGATTGCCCTCAAGTACGGCTGGGGATTCGTCAACGTCAATTTGCGCCCCTTCTATGCCGAGGGTTCCAAAACTATGGGTTACGAGATTGCGGAGGAGCTAGGCTGGCGCTTCCCCCAGCACGTGGTCTGTCCCATGGCGGGCGGTGCCTTGATCGGCAAGATTTACAAAGCCTTCAGCGAGTTGCACCAGCTTGGCCTGGTCGAGACTCCCCTGACCACCCGTATGTACGGGGCGCAAGCCAGCGGCTGCAATCCCATCAGCGAATGCGTCAAATCCGGCCGGGAACGGCACAAGCCTATCCGCAAGCCCAACACCATCTGCAAGAGTCTGGCCATCGGCGATCCGGCGGACGGCTACTTCGCAGCCCGGCTCATCCGCCAAACCGGAGGCTGGGCGGAAGATGTCACGGATGAAGAGATCGTGGACGGGATGTTACTTTTGGCCCGCACTGAGGGCATCTTCGCGGAAACGGCGGGCGGCGTCACCGTCGCGGTGGCTCGGAAACTGATCGAACAGGGGCGCATCCCCCGCGACGAGGACATCGTACTGTGCATCACGGGCAACGGCCTGAAAACGCAGGATGCTGTCTTCGACGCCATCGAAACGCCGGCCGTCATCGCACCCACTCTGGCTGCCTTCGAGGAGTATGCCGGCTTGCGCGCTCCGGCTCCCTCGACAGTCCCAGCTTTAGTTTGAACCTGCCACCTTTTTTCCAACGCTGGACAGCGAGAGGCCATCCCCAAATTGTCCCTGAATCATCCGACCGGAGAGAGACCCTGTTATGGCCGTCACTGTTGAGATTCCTGCACCGTTACGCGAAGCAACCGG
Source organism: Thermogemmata fonticola (assembly GCF_013694095.1). Classification (NCBI taxonomy): domain Bacteria; kingdom Pseudomonadati; phylum Planctomycetota; class Planctomycetia; order Gemmatales; family Gemmataceae; genus Thermogemmata; species Thermogemmata fonticola. Next base: position 3,326 of record NZ_JACEFB010000022.1, read on the forward strand.
AGGGCAGACAGCGGTGGCTGTGGCCGGAGAAACGGTCGCCGCGGCCTTGGCCGACCTGATCCGTCAATATCCCTTGCTGGAAAGCAAGCTCTTCCAGAATGGGCAACTGCGGCCTTACATCAACGTTTTCGTCAATGATGAGGACATTCGCTACCTGGAGGAGTTGCAAACGCCCGTAGCGGATGGCACCACCATTGCGTTAATCCCGGCAGTGGCCGGCGGTTGACACCGCATGAATCCTTCCACGAGTGAGACTCCATGATAGCGGCAGACCCTTGGGACCGATATTCCCGTCAGATGCGTTTTCCCGGCTTGGGCAAAGCGGGGCAGGAACGTTTGTTGGCCTCCCGCGTGACTTTGTGCGGCTGCGGGGCCTTGGGAACAGTCCTGGCGAACGCCCTGGTGCGCGCCGGGGTCGGCATGCTCCGGATCGCCGACCGTGACTTCGTCGAACCGTCCAATCTCCAGCGGCAAGTGCTCTTCGACGAGTCCGACGTGACAGAGAACCTCCCGAAGGCGGAAGCCGCGGCCCGCAAATTACGGCAGATCAACTCCAGCGTGACGGTCGAACCCGTCGTGACGGACATCAACCGCACGAACATCGAGGACCTCTGCCGCGATGCCGACTTGATCCTCGACGGCAGCGATAACTTTGAGCTGCGGTATCTGATCAACGATGTGAGCGTCAAGCTGGGCAAACCGTGGGTTTACGGGGGAGCGGTGGGTAGCGAAGGCATGACCATGACGATTGTGCCAGGTCAAACCCCCTGCTTGCGCTGCGTGTTTGAGGCCGCCCCAGGACCGGGGGAAACCGGCACCTGCGAAACCGCGGGCGTCTTGGGACCCGCTGTGGGGATCGTCGCCAACTTCCAGGCCGCGGAAGCTCTGAAAATCCTCTCCGGTCATCTGGAAGCCATCAACCGTGATCTGCTCGTCCTCAATGTATGGGACAACACGATCAAGCGGGTCAAAATTGCACCGCTAGCGGGACGCAAGGGGAAATGTCCCTGCTGTGCCCAGCGCCGCTTTGAATGGCTAGAAGGCGAGCACGGCACCCAGACGACCACCCTCTGCGGGCGTAACGCCGTCCAGGTCACGCATCGCCGGGCGAGCCGCCTCGACTTCGAGACCCTGGCCCAGACGCTGCGCTCCTCCGGCACCGTTTCCTTCAACAAATTCTTGCTCAAATTCCATCTCGTGGAGAACGGCGAAGCCTACGAATTCACCGTTTTCCCTGACGGACGGGCCATCATCAAGGGCACCAGCGAACCGGACAAGGCCCGCACACTCTACGCCCGCTACGTGGGTTATTGAGGTCCGCCGATCCTTGAGAAATCGATCAGAACAATTCATCGGGAAGGCATCATGATCTACCTGGATAATGCTGCGACGAGCTATCCCAAACCCCCGACCGTTTACGAGGCCTTGGACCACTTCGCCCGACACGCATTGGCCAACCCCGGACGCGCCGGACACAAGATGGCTCTGGCGGCGGAGCATACCCTGGACAACGCCCGGCACCGCCTCAATCGCTTCTTCAATGGGCGCAACCCGGAGCGCTGGATTTTCACCCTCAATGGAACGGATGCCCTCAACATTGCCATCAAAGGAGTGCTGCGGGACGGCGACCACGTCGTCACCACGAATGTGGAACACAACAGCGTCAGCCGCCCTCTGGTGGCGTTGGCCGAGGCGGGCCGTATCACGTTGACGCGGGTCAGTGCCCAAGAGGATGGGCGGGTCGAGCCGGCAGCGATCGAAGCGGCTTTGACCCCCCGCACGCGGCTGGTGGCCATGACACACGCTAGCAACGTCCTGGGCACGATCCAACCGATCGCCGAGATCGGGCGATTGGTTCGCTGCCGGGACTTGCTCTTTCTGGTCGATGCCGCCCAAACAGCGGGAGTAGTCCCCATCGACGTGCAAGCCCTGTGCATTGACCTGCTCGCTTTCCCCGGCCATAAAGCGATGTTCGGCCCGACTGGCACCGGCGTGCTCTACGTTGGGCCTCGTGCCGAAAACCTGATACGCCCCTGGCGGGAAGGGGGCACGGGTGGGGACTCCTCCAGTCCCACTCAGCCGCGGGAGTTGCCGTACTATCTCGAAGGCGGCACCCCGAATGTGCTCGGAATTGCTGGACTGATCGCTGGCTTGGATTTCGTCGAGGAACGTGGGCCGGATCACCTCCGCCAGCACGAGGTGTCGTTATGCGAGCAGGTACGGCATGCCTTGCTGGACATGCCGGGTTTTCAGGTGTTCGGTCCTGCCGATCCTTCCCTGCGCGTCGGCACTCTCAGTTTCCGCCACGAAAGCATCCCTGCGGGGGATCTCGGAGCGATTCTGGACCAATCCTTCGACATCGCGGTGCGTCCCGGCCTGCATTGCGCTCCTTACATCCACAAAGCTATCGGCACCTATCCGGAAGGAACGGTCCGCATCAGTCCCGGTCCCTTCACGACCCAGGAACAGATCGACCGCCTGCTCGCGGCCTTGCGGGAAATCACGGCGGGAGTGTGAGACCGCAGCCGTTTCAAAGCTGTGACAAGATTCAAGCTCCGACTCCAATAAGAGGGCCGGATTCATTTCTTCGGGGCGGTTTCCTCCGGAGCGAGGGCTTTTAGGAGTGCCCCGGTTTTGCCGTTGTAAAGCCGGACCAAGCCGTCCTCGCAGCCGGTGGCCACCACTTCCCCGTCCGGACTAGCAGCGACGGCGTAGAGGAAATCCCCCGCTCCGCTGAACTGCCGGATGGTTGCGCCGTTGTCCGCATTCCAGAGGCGAGCCGTCGTGTCTCCGCTGACTGTCAGGAACTGGGGCGTCTTACCCACCACGACCAGCGCGGTGATTTGCTTCTGATGGCCGGGCATGTCGCGAATTTTTTCCCCTTTGTCGAAGTCCCAGGCTTTGACGATGTTATCGGCAGACCCGGAGACCAGGCGCTTACCATCGGGCGTCCAACCCACGCCCATGACATGGTGCGTATGCCCCTCGAACGACTTGACTAGCTTGCCAGAGGGCACCTCAAAGACCTTCACGAATTTGTCGGCGGCCCCAGAAGCCAGATATTTCCCATCGGGACTGAAAGCCAAGGCGAACACCGTGTCGCTGTGGGCATTCCTAATCTCGGCGACCAATTGGGCGGAAGCAGCATCGAAGAGTTTCAATTCGCCTTCCTCCGAGGGCGGCCCGCCGCCGGTGGCCAGATATTTCCCATCTCCGCTGAATGCCAAAGCCGTGACCCGATCGGCAAAACCAGTCAACCGTTGCCGAATCTGGCCGCTGGCTAAGTCCCAGAGGATCACTTCCTGGAAACTGCCGCTGGCGAGGGTTTTTCCATCGGGGCTGATGGCCAGCGACTCAACCAGGGAAACATGGGCCGCTCCAGCCGGTTTGCCATCGGGGAATTTGACATTCGGATCAACTAATGAGCGCTGATAGACCCAATCCAGCACTTCTTTCTTGCCGGGGTCCTGTTTTTTCTGAGCGGTGTACACATGGATTTGATTGCCACGGCTGGCGATGACTTGCTTCCCATCCGGGGCGACAACCACAGCGCGGACAGGCCTGACTAGTGCTGGCGGCAAACTCACCACCACTTTAGTGCGGACGCGCGTCGTCGTCGGTGCTTTGGCCCCCTGCTCGATCCACAATTTCAGCAGGCTCAACTCGTGAGGCGTCAGCGGCGTCTCCGTCTTCGGCGGCATAATGGGCCGGGCACGCCGCGCGCAGGCCAAAAAGAGAAAACTTTCCTCCGGCTTACCCGGAATGATCACCTTCGCCCCCCGTTTGCGACCTCCCTTCATCAGCTTGTCGTAGCTGCTCATATCGAAGTCACCTTCGGTAATTTTCCCCGAATGACATACAAAACATTTATTTTCAAAAATAGGTGCTATATCTGTGTTGTATTCGATGGGCGTATTTCTCTTCAAATCCACAGTGGGAATCGGTTGCAATTCGTCTTTCTTGCTTTCTTGGGCCGAGCTGACAGGAGCTAAAAGGACGGGTCCGACCCAGAGCAGAACAACCAGCGGGTGGAAGGCAAGCCAACGCATGGTCAATACTCCTCAAATTGACTGATCCCAAACGTTCTGGCGAATGACCCCGTGGGAGGCGGGCTGAACCAACGCTCACACCCACAGCAACGGTAAGGGTACATCAGGACGGTAATGTTACAAGCGGGAGATCCTTAGCCTGACGGAATACCATTATTTTTTCACAATGTTGACATTAATCTTGGCTTCATGGCGTACCGTATATTGAGCGTCATACGGTGCATTGACGACAATGATGATCCCATTGACTGGCCCGGCTTTGGCCTCGGGGGCCGCGGTCAATCGCACCTGGCCCTCGTTTTGCCCCGGCGGTATGGTGCCACCTTGAACACTCAAACCGGAGGTATTCGGAGGCAGCTCCGCTGCGAGTTGGAATGGACCTTGGTAGTTGTACAGGCGCTCCACACGAACTACGAGGTCCGCGCTGGTACCGGGTTTGATCTGGTTGTTGGGCGGTCCTGTCACCGCCACCTTGGCCAGCGAGGTGGGAAGCACGACCACTAAAGCCGGCTCGCTGAGCACATCCACCGGCACATTGCCCCCCTTTTTGGTCGCAGGATGGGTGAAGGGAAGCTGGGCCGTCCCCTTGATGACCAACGGATAGCTGCCGGGAGGTATGTTCGCGCGCACCGTAGCATTCACGACGGCTTCCGGCTTGTCCTTCGTCGGCTGGGAAGCGAATTGCACAATGATTGGCTCCTGGTTCCCCGGCATAATCCGCTCGGCAGCTAAGGTCAGGTTCTGCTTGTCCCCACTGATCCATTCCACCCGCAGAGGGAGGACAAACTTGTCGTTCGGCTTGACACGGATGACACCCTGGGCCGGTTCTGGCTTATCGTTGATCTTGAGTTTTGTCCAATCGGGCTTGAGGGCGAAGTGAGCTTTGAAGGGCCGAATGGCCAAAGGCAAACCGTGGTCCAAGCGGGCGAGGACCGGGGTGTTCGTCTGCTGATTGAAGCCCCAGATGATGGCCGCCGAGCGTACCTCCCGCACGAGCGGCGGGCCTTGCCATTGTGCAGGCGAACCCGTGGCTTTGAGCCGGATGTACCCGGTGAACGGGGGGGCGTCGGGCGCGATTCTGAGCACGAGTACTCCCCACCGGCTCTGAGCGCCCAGAGTCAGTGGCAAAGCGGTGACACCCGGCGGTAAGCCTTCGGCCGTGATGGTAATATCTCCGCTATAACCATCCCGGCGATCGACGAAGACATCGTAGGCTTGCTGCCCCCCCTGCCAGGCCGCCGAACCGACCTGATAATGCCGGCTGTACGGCATGGCAATCACTCGGAAATCGGGCTGGGGCGGCGCGATCCGCAGGCGATACACCATGCGCGGACCATAGACCAGTCCGGCTTGGCGACAACCGACTTGTACGTAGTAGGCTCCGTCTTCAGGCGCGGTGAAGCGGAACGGCGGAGGGTCCAAAGTACGGGTGAAGAAATTGGTGGGGTGCAGCGTGTCATTGTCGTCATCCTGTTCGCCAGAAAGGTCGCGGTTGGGGTCCTTTCCGTCGCGCACCGAGAAGTAGAAGTCCCCCGGCGTTCCTAAGCGATCCGCAAACAATTCGATGACAAACTGTTGTCCCTTTTTCGCCTCGAAGCGGTGCCAAACCACCTCGCCGCGCTGCGCGATGAAGCCGCCGATTTCGCCCGGCGCGGGAACAGGCTGGGCCTTGTCCGGCGCCGCTCCCAGTGCCGGGTTGCGGGCGACTACGGGCACATCCGTCAAAATGATAGGGACGGGGAACGACACGCCATTCGGTCCCTGGAAGGTATAACCGAAACCTTCCATGAGCGCCATCGGGGGTGGAATCCGCCCGGGGTAATTCCAGCGGAAGCGGGCGGCGGGGTCCGTGGGGGGCTGGATCGTAACCTGTAGCTTCTCCAAGGGGCGGCCATCGATGGCGTATCCATCCGCCGGTTGACCGTTAGGTAAATTGCGGCCGTAGAGAGTAACCGTCGTCGGTTTGCCAAACTCCACCGCCGGCGGCACAACGGCGTCGATCCACGGTGCCGTGGTGATGGTCAGGCGATAGAAGTGATCCGCACCGCCGCTCAAGTAGGTGAACTGCGATAACCGCACGTAGTAATCCCCGTCCGTTGGCGCGATGAAGTCCGCGACGGCGTCATTGTCCTTGTAATTGCGATTGCCCGCTAGCCGTTGTCCCCCCGCACTAAACACTTCCAGCAAAGGCACCGCCCGGCTGTCCATCGAACTGGACAAGCATGCCAGAACCACCCGCTGGCCCTTGCGCGCCGTCACAGCGAAGTAATCGACATCCGTACCGGCCGCAAACACGCCATTGACCGTGGTATCGAGAGGCAGCCGATGGGCTTCCGCAACATCGTTATTCGGTTCTCGTTCCTCCACTTCGGGGAGCCGTCCCACAGCAAAGGCCCGCGGATTGCTCACTCCCCATTGGCCGACGACGCGCACATCGTAGATTCCCGGCGGAACATCCGGCGCCGCCGTGACCCGAAAGGTGTGCGCTGTCGCATTCTGCTTGGCTTTCCCTTTGAGCTTGATGTCCGCCGCGGCGGAGTCGAGATACTCGGCCTTCAAACCGGGATGGGAAAAGAGCAGTCCTTGCGGCTCGTCCAAATCGGTCCCGGTCACTTTCACCACCGTCGCCATAGTCAGATTCATACCCAAAACGTGAATCTGCGGCGGCGGCAACGTGGACACTCCGATGGGGTAAACCTGAATCAACCGGGGGGTGGGCAGGCCCGGCGGCGCTTGTTGAGCTGCGACGATGCTGCACGTCCCAAAAAGGACCACACCCAGCCATTGCCGACGCATGGGAGTGCCTCCCGTGAAATCGCTCGTTCTCTCGCCCTCAAACCACCGAGCTACTGGAGCAGGTGCAGGTAGGAATCGGCCTGCTTCTCAACTCAGACGGCGTCCCTAACGCGTAAGCTATCTCCCCAACGCAAAAACAATCGAGGGTAATCCTCACGCAGAGACACCGAATATCGGTAGGTTATCGTCATCGTAAAACACAGGCTTGGGAAGGTCAACCGAAAAAGCGATCCCCCCCCGGAGTGAACGCCAATGTCATGGTGTTTCCTCGGCATTTTGGGGCAAGACTCCAGAGCATACTGGGTCCGACTCCAGAGCATACGAGGGCAGACTCCAGGGGCTACGTTGGGATGGCTCCCTGTTGCGTCAGGATAGCGAGCGGGGGCGTTCGCTTCGGGGATGTACCAGTTAGGAAGAACCGGCATCGGAAGCGAGGGGAGGGATCGGACGGGCCGGCGCTGGGGCGGCCACTCCATTCGTTGGAGGAGCTTGTTGGGAATGTTCAGCAGGCGGAGGCGTGGAAGCCGAGGCGGGGGGTTGGCCGTAACGTCCCTGGGCTCGCCACTTCTGGATGTAAGGCCCGCCCTGGTAAATATCTGAAAGCATGGCGCGGGCCACGGGGTCCTGGACCACTTCCTCCAGGCGCGTCAGCGTGGCTCCGATGGGGTAGTCAGTGCGGCAGAGCTGAACCCGTCCATCCTCGATGATGGCATAGCTGGCGCGGGGATCGCCGTCCCGATTCAAGCCCACACTGCCAGGATTGACGATCGTTGTCCCGTTCACTTGCAACACATAAGGGTGATGGGTGTGGCCGACGAGGAGGTAATCGACCTCCAGACCCTGCAAGCGGGGCGCCCAGAAATTGGGATCGGGTTGCGCGTATTCATCCATCGGATCGCGAGGCGTGGCGTGAACCATGAGGAAGCGTTTGCCGGCGATGGTGAACATCTGCCAGGTAGGGAGTTCGGCGAGGAACCGCCGCTGGTCGGGAACCAAGGCCGCGATGGTCAAGGGGCGGGTCACGCTGGTCAGAAAGCGGAAACCGGCGGTGCCTTGCACTTCGACTTCCTGGGCCACACCGTGGTCGTGATTGCCGCGGACGCAGTAAAGAGCGTTCTCCCGCACCCAATCGACGCAGGGTCCCGGCTCCGGACCATAATCGACCAGGTCCCCCACACAGACGCAGGCATCGAAGGGCTGCGTCACAATAGCTTCCAATGCCGCCCGATTACCATGAATATCGGCCAACACGAGTAACCGCATAGCGTCCGCCACCCCACCTTTGCCCTACTGGCACTCTATGGGAAAGTCAGGAGGCGAGAACACCCGGTTGGCTGCGCCGCCCCGCTCTTGCCCGGAGTTCCCCCCTTGCTGGCATAATATGCCATTATGGACCACAATTCGCCCGTTGTCTCGCAGAAAATCGAAGCATCCCCAAAGCGTTGCCGAACCTTCTCCAATTCCCCACGCCACGGCGATAACTTTCCCACGATCCATGATCACTTCCCTACGATCGATCCCCAGGATTGTCGGTGACCCTCCGTGCACTCTCTCCCATCCTCCTCGCGTGAGTTTCTCCCCTCTGGAACGGATTGTCTGAGGTATAATGCAGCAAAGCATTCAGATTCCCCAGCGCTGAGGACGGGGCTGGGCCATCATCCTTCCTGTTTCATCACGAGGAATCAATCCATGTCTCAAGCCATTGTTGACCCTGGGGAGCTTCGCCGGTTTGCTGCCTCGTTGCGGCGGTTCAACGCGGATTTGCAAGCGGCCATGGCCAACCTGCACGGGCAGCTCCAAACCCTGGGCGAAACCTGGCGCGACCAGGAACACGAACGCTTCCGCCAGGAATTCGAGAGCACTCTGCATGCTTTGGAGCGGTTCCTGGAAATCAGCAACGAACACATCCCCTTTCTCCTGCGGAAAGCGGAACGGATCGAGGAATACCTTTCCCAGCGTTAGGGGGATTGCCCAACCGCTGAGCTATCAGGCGGGGTCGATGCAACGGTCAATCGCCAGAGCACGGTGAACATCACACCGGACCCTACTAACACTGTCAAGCTTCTGCGAACTGTAGTTTGTGAACCGTAGCCTAAGACCTTCCAACGACAAACTCCGGGTGGCCCATGTCGGAATCTGCGGAAGTCCTCTCTCTGGCAGCCCTGGCCGAATGGCAGGCGGCCTTGTCCAGTTACGCGGAAACCCTGGCGGAGGGACTGGCCGGAATCGAACTCGAATTGCGGCGGCTGAGCGACTGGCTGGAGGAACAAGCCACGTACTGGAAGCGCATGGTGCGCCAACGGGAAGAGGAGGTGACCCGCGCCCGCGCGGAGCTTTCCCAGAGGCAATTTCCCGGCTGGGATGGCCGGGTGCCGGATTGCACGGTCCAAAGGAAAAACCTCCAGCGCGCCCTCGCTCGTCTGGAGCACGCCCAGACCCAAGTGGAACGTGTCCGCCGCTGGCAGACCCGCCTGCCCAAAATCATCGATGAAATCTACCGCGGAGCGGCCCACCGCCTGCAGCGCATGCTCGAAAGCACGATCCCCGCCGCTCTGGAGGACCTTCACGCCCGCCGGGCCGCTCTGGAAGCCTACACCGCCCTGGAACCTGCCGCGACCTCCGCTCGCGCAAGCAGTGGCATCCCGGCCAAGACGGAACAGGACCAAGGCACCGGCAGCACCCAAGCTGCCGCCCCTTCTCCAACACCGGCTCCAGTTCTGCCGTTTCCTCCTGAAAACGGAGAAGGACCATGAGATTCGGCGCAACCCGCAGCCAGATTTACGACGCCCAGAAAACCGCACGCGCCCTCTGGGAGCACACCGAGCAATTCTGGCAAGACGACGTCTGCCGCCGCCATCGCGAGCAGATTGTGGAACCGCTGGATCAAACTGTCACGGACCTGTTGCGAGCCATCGACCAACTGGCCGCCCTGGTCACGCAAATGCGCCAGGAATGCGAAGACGAAGGAACATTCTAAGGCCGAGAAGCTCCGGGGCAGCCCCGCCGAAACTTCCCGTGCAGAGATGGATCAACCGCGTACTCCAATGTCTCGTGGACAAGCTGCATCAATAGCCTCGTGGAGGACCCGTATCGTGTCAGGACCGGATGCTCCCGTGATGTCGCCGCCTGGTGGCGGCACACAGCAAGCCTCATCAAACCGGCAAATCACGGAGACCCTCAGCCTCCCCCGTCAGAGCTGGTTCGAGCAGCAATACGAGGCTTTCCAGCAACTACTCGCCATTCACCAGGAACGGCAAACAGTCGAGGCCGAAATCACCGCCGCTTGGGAAGCCGAACGGGAAAAAGCCGAATGGGACCTCCAGCGCCAGCGCAAAAGCATCGAGCAAACCCGCACAGAACAGCTCAGCCGTTTGGAAGCCGAACATCAGCAGGCCCTCGAAGCGCTCCAGCAACATCACCAGAGCGAAGAGTACGCCCTGCACCGCCAGCGGGATGAGCTGCTCCACGAGTTGGACCGCAAGTATCACCAGGCCCGCAAGCAAGGGGAGGAGGATTACCAGGACCAACTCTGGCGGGCGGATTCGCTTTTGGAAGCGGGTGAGAAAGCGGCCAAGGAGCAATGGGAAGCCGCCCAACGCCAGGCCGCTGCCGCCCAAGAGCAACTGGAAAAGATGGGTCAAATCCTCGACCGCGTCCTGCAATTGCACCATCTCCAGCGTGCGGACATTCCCGTGCCGGTGGAATTGCCGCCGCCTACGCCGGACGAGCCTGCGGTGCGCCTCCAGAAGTGCCTGGACTTGGCCCAGGAGCAAATCGAGCAGTGGCAGCAACTCCGCTGGCCGCACTGGAGGGGCTGGCGCGTCGCTTTCGCCGCTGCGCTGCTTACCGCAGCTCTGAGCGTGCCTCCCGCTTTTCTCCTCCTTCCGCCCCTGGGGGCTAGCCTGGCCGCACTCCTGATCACCGGTCCGGCCACTCCCATTTTGACCTGGCTTTGGCACCGCCAGGTCCGCCAGCGGCTCCTCAAACGGGGCCGCCAGCTAGCCGAGACCTTGGCGAATGCCGAACGCGCCGCCCGACTTCTCTCCGATGCCGCCAACTCCCAATACGCCCAGGAAATGCTCCTGCAAAAGGAAAAGCATGCCGAGCGCCGACGACGCGCCGACGAACATTACCTCCCCCTGCTGCAAAACCAGAAGGAACGCTACGAAAACCAGCGTCAACGCTTGATGACCGACTTCGAGCACAAAATCCAGAAGGCCCGCGAACAATTCCAGACCCAGTTGGAACGACTAAAACAAGGATATGCCCAAGCCCGACAAGAGGCTGAAAGCCGGTTTGCCTCCCAACTCGCTGAGGCGGAGGCGGCCTGTGCTTCTCGCCTGAAGGCGGCGGAAGCCGTGCGGGAGTCGAGCTGGCAGAAATTGAGCGAGCGCTGGAATGCGGTCATCGAGCAGGTCAGCACTACCGTTGCCGCCCTGCGTCAAGCCAATGACATCTTTTTCCCTCCCTGGTCCCGCTGGCAGAGCCTGCCCCCCCCGCCCTGGCCCACTCGCGTCCCCTGGGGAATCCGCTACGGCGATTTCCTCCTCGACCTCGCAGCTCTACCCGGCGGGCAATCCCACGCCGGCCGCTGTTCTCTTCCCGATACACTTCTTGGACGGTTCCCAGCCTTCATTCCGTTCCCCAACCGCTCGGTGATGCTGCTGCGCGTCCGGGATGAGGGACGGGCGGCAGGCGTGGCTGTCTTGCAGAATCTCATGCTCCGCTTCCTGACCGGCTTGCCGCCAGGGAAAGTCCGCTTCACCATCGTGGACCCTGTCGGTCTGGGCGAGAACTTCGCTGCCTTCATGCATTTGGCGGATTACGATGAGAAACTCATCAGCGGACACATCTGGACCGAACCGCGGGACATCGAGCAACGCCTGGCGGACCTGACCGAACATGTGACGAGCGTGATCCAGAAGTATCTCCGCAGTCAATTCAGCAGTATCGAGGAGTACAACGAGGCGGCTGGGGAAGTGGCGGAACCCTACCGCGTGCTCGTCGTGGCCAATTTCCCGGCGGGATTCACCCCTGAAGCGGCCCAGCGTCTGCTCAGTCTGGCTGCCACCGGCCCCTCCTGCGGCGTCTGCGTGCTGCTGAGCGCGGACACTCGCCAGGCCATGCCCCGCGACTTCTCGCTTTCCGCCCTGGAAGCCCTCAGCCTCACGCTCACCTGGAAGGAAGGACGCTTCGTCCCGAAGGACGCGGTGCTATCCGCCTTCCCGTTAGAGCTAGAAGCGCCGCCGGATGTCGCTGCTCTGACGGAGCTGATTCGCCGCGCTGGCGCCGCGAGCCTTCAGGCGGGCCGGGTTGAGGTTCCCTTCGACTTCATCGCACCTCCAGCGGACCAGGTGTGGACCGCGGATGCTTCCCGAACACTCGCCGTTCCCATCGGCCGGGCTGGAGCCACCCGTCGCCAGGTCTTCCGCCTGGGTGAAGGCACGGCACAGCATGCCTTGGTCGCCGGCAAGACGGGTTCCGGCAAATCCACCCTCCTGCACGCCCTGATCACCAATCTCGCCTTGATGTACAGCCCGGATGAAGTGGAGTTGTACCTCATCGACTTCAAGGAGGGCGTGGAGTTCCAGTGGTATGCGGCCCTCCGGCTGCCGCATGCCCGCGTCGTGGCCATCGAGAGCGAGCGGGAGTTCGGCCTCAGCGTGCTACAAAGACTGGACGGCCTCTTGCGGGAGCGCGGCGAGCAATTCCGCCAGGCCGGGGTGAACGAGTTATCCGCCTACCGGCAATGGCAAAAGCGCGAAGTGGCAGCCGGCCGCTTGCCCCCCGATGCTGCCCGGTGTCCCCGTGTTTTGCTCATCATCGATGAATTCCAGCAATTGTTTGTCGAGGACGACAAGCTGGCCCAGGAAGCGGCCCTGCTTTTAGACCGCTTGGTACGGCAAGGCCGGGCGTTTGGCATTCACGTCCTTCTGGGATCGCAAACCCTCGGCGGTGCTTACTCGCTGCCGCGCAGCACTCTGGATCAGATGGCTGTCCGCATCGCCCTGCAATGCTCGGATGCCGATGCCCAGTTGATCCTGAGCAAAGACAATACGGCGGCCCGCCTGCTCTCCCGTCCGGGAGAGGCAATTTACAACGATCAAAGCGGGCTGGTCGAAGGCAATGAACCGTTCCAGGTGGTCTGGTTGCCGGAATCCCGACGGGTGGAAATCCTGGAACAGTTGCGGCAGCGTGCCCAGGAGCGCTGGCCAGCTCCTATTGTTTTCGCCGGCCACACCCATGCGGATGTCACAGCCAATCCTGCCTTGCAGCACCTGTGGGACCACCCCGCACCCGCTAAGGCCCCCCTCGTGTGGGTGGGCGACCCCGTGGCAATCCGGCCCCCCACTGCCGTCCCCTTCCGCTCGCAGGGCGGCGCCCATCTCCTGCTCATCGGCCAGAATGAGGAAGCCGCCCGCGGACTCATCACCGCCGCCTGCCTGAGCTTACTGCCCCAATTGAGCCGGGAGGAACCTTCCCCTTCCCTCGTCCTTTTGGATGGCACTCCCGACGATGCCGAAATGGCCGACTTCTTCCCGCGGCTCGCGCAAATGTTCCCCCCCCTCTATCTCCCCCTGCGTAGCCAGCTCGCCTCCGCGCTGGCCGAACTGGGAGCCGATCTCCAGCACCGGGCGAACCAGGCCGCCAGTCCGGAATCCCGCAAGCGCTTCCTGCTCATCTTCGGCATCCAGCGCTTCCGCGAGTTACGCAAGGCTGAGGACGACTTCGGCTTCGCCCGCCGAGCTGCGGACCGAGAAACCACTCCGGCAGAACACCTGGCCACCCTCCTGCGGGATGGTCCCGCCCTCGGCCTCCACACCATCATCTGGTGCGACTCGCTGACCAACTTACAGCGGACCTTCGAGCGCTCGCAGCTCCGAGACTTCGCCTGGCGTGTGCTCTTTCAAATGAGTCCGAATGATTCCAGCCACTTGATGGACTCTCCCGCCGCTGCCCGCTTAGGACGCCACCGGGCCTTGCTCCTTACTGAAGAGAGCGAACGGCCGGAAAAGTTCCGCCCCTACGGCATCCCGCCGGTGGAATGGCTCCAGCGTCTCGCCGCCAAATGGCAGCAGCATCGCTCACAAAAGCTGGCAGTTCACCCTGCCGCCTCACCGCAAACAGTAGAACATGCTTTTGACATCTCGAAGACACTGCCCGAAACCCTCTGATCCTATCGCGGACAGCCTCGCGAATTCCCCTCAGGAGAGAGAAGTTGGATCAGTATCTCTCCCGTGACAATGGGCCACTCCGGGGAGCAAGATAGGCCTGGAGAAAGAGGGACCAGTGTTGCCAACGACTCAGGCGGACCCGTTGATTGAGAACCTCTGGCCCCGCCTGGTTCACTCGTTCGAGCAGATGCTGATACAGGGCGGTCATCAAGGAGAAGACGGCGCGGGAACGGGGCGGCAACAGGCGGAGGAGCGGTAGAGCCTGACGGAAGTAGCTCCGGGCGCGGTCCACTTGCCAGCGGATGAGCTGCGCCAGAGCGGGACGGCAGGCGGAGTCGGACCAGCGTTCCACCGGACAGCCGAAAGCGGCCAATTCATCCTGGGGCAGATAGACGCGATTCCGGCGCAGGTCTTCACCCAAATCCCGCAGGATATTCGTCAGTTGGAAGGCGATGCCCGCAGCGATCGCTGCCGGTTCCGCCTCACTCCAAGGCACGCCGCGGCGCAAGCCCCAAATCGCCAGACAGGCCAGCCCCACGGCGGAAGCGACACGCCAACAGTACGCATACAACTCGGCAAAGGAAGCGAAGCGGACCGGTCCGGCATCCTGAGCCACACCTTCTAGCACGGCGTAGAGCCATGCGGGCTGAATGGAGAAACGGCGGATCGTATCGACCAAGGCAGGATGCACCGGATGCGTCGGCTGGCCGCGAAGGGCCAGTTCCAGCCCGTGCCGCCAAAGGTTCAGGGCATCCGTGGCTGGCGGCGATGCTGCCAGATCACCCGGCCGTTTGCTATCGAAACGGGACAGGGCGGCATCCGGATCCGGCTGGGAGGTGAAAGAGGATGGCACAGGTACGCCCTGTTCCGCTTGGCCCTCGCCATCCATGAGATCGTCACTGAGACGGAGAAAGGCATACAAGGCCTGCATCCCCCGGCGCTGGTGGGGCGGCAGCAGCCAGAAGGTCAGAGGAAAGGAGCTGCGGACCTGCTGGCACAAGCGGCGGCAATAGGTGTACGAAGCCGCCAAGTCCCACGGCTGATCGGATGTGCCTGGAGCTAGAGGCAGCGGGGGAAACGTCACACCGAAGACAGCCTCGAATTTCACTGGCCCAAAGCAACACGGACCCGCTGGCCAACCCGCAGGGGCGGCTTTTTCGCCGGAGCTGGGTCTTCCACTTCGATGATCGCTTCCAGGACACGAGTGTCGTTACCGGACAACAGGCTTTCGCCATTGGAGCGCTTAGGCAGGAAGGTCCCGCTGATGCGCCGCAACGTGCCGCTGTAAGTCAGGCGCGGGTCGGTGTGGTCGTAGATGGTCACCGTTTTGCCGATCAGGTCTGGGGTGACGCGGTGGGCGAAGTCCGCCTCGATTTCGGCCCGTACGATCCGTTTGCCTTCGGGAATCAGCCACAAGGCCGGCTCGCGCGTGCTGATGCCCATCGTGGTCCCTGGGCTGATAGTGATTCGCTCGACCGTGCCGGCGGATTTGGCCCGCACCGTGCACAGGTCGATCGCCGTTTGGGCTTTGGACACCTCGGCTTCCACCCGTTTCATCGCGGCCAGGGCCTGGCGGACTTTGACCTGCGGGTCCAGGGCACGCAACTGAGCCAGCCGGGCCTGTTCGACACCCAATTCGTTCAAGGCGATCACGTACTTGGCGTTGGCCTCGAAGAGCTTATCGTCATCCTGGAGTTTCTTGCGGATTTCTTCCTCGCTCAATTTGGGTTGGGCCTGATTCCGCCAGAAGTTTTCGAGGTTATCCCGGATAAGGTTGTAGAGGCGGGAATGAATGCGGACTTTTTCTTCCGCACTGGCGACCACTTTTTCCATAATGGCCACGCTTTTGGCATGCTGGTCTGCGGCAACTTTCGCCTCGTCCAAGCGGGTTTGGGCCAGCTCGAGTTCCGCTTTAGCGATCTCGAGGTCGCGCTGCAAAAGGGACGTATCGAAGGCATAGAGGCGGTCGCCGGCGCGCACGATCTGCTGCTCTTTGACGAAGACTTCCGCGATCGTTCCCGATTGCAGCACGGGGGGCAGGCCGTAGGCCACGGGCGGCGGATCGGTATCCACGGTTCCCAGAACAATGAGGCCGGTGGGGCGGACCGCCGGAGTAGAAAAGCGGTTGGACGCTGAGGTTTCCCCCTGGCCCTGGGTCAATGCCTTGGCTCCAAAGAGGCTGACCGCGAGCAAGGCTGCCCCCAGCAGGGCCATGGCCGGTCGCACGCGGAAACGCAACACCATGGCATGGTCTCCGTTCGGCAAGTTGGGAATCCTCCAGCCCTCGGCGGGCACCGAGCCAAGTGCCTCTAAGCCGGCAAGCCACGCTCTTCCAGATATCCATCTTCCAGATGGTAATGGACATCCACATAGGGCAGCAGACGGTGATCGTGGGAAACGACCAGCACGGCCGCCTGGCGTTCGTGGGCTGCCGCCCGCAGGAGTTCCATCACCTTCTGGCCGTTTTCCCAATCCAGGGCGGAGGTTGGCTCATCCGCGAAGACAAACGCTGGGTTTTTCACCAAGGCCCGCGCGATGGCCACCCGCTGCTTTTCTCCGCCGGAGAGTTGGGCTGGCTTTTTCCCCTGAAGTTTAACCAGGCCAAGCCGCTCCAGCAACTCATCGACCCGGCGGCGCGCTTCCCGCCGATCACCGCACCAGTGCAGGACAATCTCCAACTGCTGACGCGCGGTCAGCGCAGGAAGCAAATTATACCCCTGGAAGATAAAGCCGGTGTGCCGGCGGCGGTAGCTTTCCCGTTCCGCGGCATTCATCTGCCACAGATCACGGAGGCGGCCTTCTTCATCCACCAGGACCTGCCCGGCATCCGGTTCGAGCAAGCCGGAGAGAACAGCCAGCAGGGTGGACTTGCCCGAACCGCTCGGCCCCATCAGAAGTACCAATTGGCCTGGGTACAATTCCAGCGTGCACTCATGCAGCACCACCCGGCGGCTGTCCCCATCGCCGTAGGTCTTGACCAATCGCAGGCCCCGAAGAACAGGGGTCGTACCCGAACGCGGCATACAGCAGGCGTCTCCTCCTTTCTCCGCTGCTACATCCTGAGTGCGTCTCTTGCGCTACATCCTGGGCATGTCTCCTGCGGCCCAGTCCGAGCTTGGCGTGTCTATCACGGCTTAGTCCGAACCCATCCGCTCAGCGTAACAACGCCTGCTCCCCGCAGCAACAGCTCCTTCAACGCAGCAGGGTCATCGGCTCGATCTGCTGCACGCTCCGCAAGGCGAATAGACCCGCCAGTAAGGCCATTGCCACCGTGAGCACAGCGGTACCCGCCAGAATCTGCCACCGCAGGTCCACATCGGTTGCAAACTGCAACGCCAGATATTTCAAACCGAGGCACACCGGATACGCCAAAGACACTCCTATGACACCGATCCAGAAGGCCTGGGTGACGACCAGCCCGGCGATCCGCCAGCGGGGAACACCCAGTGCTAGCAAGATGGCAAACTCCCGCGCGTTGGCCGCCGTGGCAGAATAGAGCGTCTGCGCTGTGATCACCATGCCGACAATTAGGCCCAGAAAGGCGGCGTAGCCGATCGCCAGCCCGGCCTTGGTGCGTGTCAGCCAATACCAGCGGGAGCCGAAGGAGAACTCCGCCGCGGTATAAGCGGTCATATCGTCGGCGTAACGCTCTCGCAGATATCGGGCCACCTCCTGTGCGCGCTGGGGGGAATCACACCGTGCTAGCAGATATGTGACGTGGTCGGCAGGTAACAGCGGGCCAAGCAACTGCCGGGCGGTGTACAGGGAACAAAAAACCCACGGCGCCGCCAGGCTCTTCAAGCCGCGAACCGTCCCGACCACCGTCACCTCTTTGCCGTTGATCTTGGGCTTTGGGCCGTGGGCGTCCTCCAGCCCCAACCGCTTGACGTCGGATTCATCCACGATGATGGCGAAGGGCATCGTCAGGGCGTCCCGTTGTTCCTTCGTCAGCAGGGTGAGGGCGCCGGCCGCGCCATCATCGAGCGAACTGCCGAGTAGGAAGCACAACTCGGTCCCCCCCGTCGGCTTGGTGAAATTGGCGAAGTTAGCGATGTACACCTCCGGCATGTGGACTCCCGGCAAACCCGCGACCCGGCTGAGGAAAGTCTTGGGAATCGGCTTGCCCAGATCCACGCTGGGGACTGCGGTGGAACCGATCCAAAGATCGGCGGAGGTGTAGTCGATGGGAATGGAGGTAATTTTGAACAGGCCCAGGAGCAGCCCGACCTGCAAGGCAATAAGCACGGCGGAGAACGCCACCGCCAACACCCCAGCGGTGTAGCGGGCGCGTTCATGCCAGAGCATTTGCAAGGCGTAACGCATCGTATTCGATCGGATGCGGGACTGCGGAACCTTCACTTTCCTAGGCTGAAGCGGCTGCTGAAGGAGTCACGGCTGTATCCGTCTCTCGGCGCGGGGCGCGTTGGAGGACGGGCCGGCCGCCTTGTTGGGCCACCCAGGCTTCGACTGCACGCGTGGAACCGTGCAGGCAATGCGGCACTTCGCACAAGTCCCCGCTGATGTACAAATGATGCCACAGTTGGGTGGCTGTCACCGCGGTCAGACCCATCTCCAGACTGGTCCGCAACCAACCCCGGCCAGGCCGTTGCAGCCGCTGCCGAGCCTCGGCCACCACCTTGGCATCGAACAAGCCTGTCTTGGCCAGGGATTCGGGAGACAGAACCTGGTCGATCCAACGTTGCGCCCCCATTTTGGCCCAGGAATCCATCGGCGCCCGGAACATATGCTTGCGCCGCCACGCAATCTCCGGCGGCAGCCAGCGCCGGGCCACCAGACGTTCAATGTACTTGTCCCGGAACAAGCCGCGGAGTTTCCACCGGGGATGCAACCGGGCCATGAAGGCGATCACGTCCTCGTCCAGAAAGGCATAGCGGCTCTCTACTGAGGAATGCATGGCGATCCGATCCCCTTTGCTGGCCAGCAAATGCCCTGGCAGCATGATCCGGGCGCCGAAATACATCTGCCGGTGGAACGGATGCCAGCGCATAAGGTTTTCGGGCAGCTCCAGGTCTTCCAGGGCCGAATGCCGCAAGGCATGTTCCCGCGCCGCTCCCGTGAAAAAGCGCAGCTTGTTCAAGCTCATGATGCCGTACAGGTCGAACCAGCCGTTGGGTCCTCCCATCTGCTTTTGCGTCTCGCGATAGATCGCATAGGGGAAGCGCGGATGCCCCCGCAGCCAGAGCATCACGGAGCGCAGGGAATACCCCAACGGCAAGCCCGGAATCCGATCCAGCCAGCCGGTCAAACGGTGAATCTTGAACCAGGGATAACCGGCGAGCCATTCGTCGGCTCCTTCCCCGGTCAGCACGACTTTGTATCCGTGCTCGTGCACCGCGCGGGCTAAATGCATCAGTCCCAGGCAGGAGGTGTCGATTACCGGGAACTCTGCCGTGGCGATTAACTCCGGATACCCCAGGCGCAGCTCCTCATGCCCGCAATTCACAATAACCGGCTCGCAACCGAGATACCGGGCCGTGTGCAGCGCTTCCGCCGTTTCGTTCAATCCGGGAGCCTGGACTGCCACGGTAAATGTCGGAATGGGCCGCCCCAGCACCTTATTGGCCAGGGCCACCACCAGGCTCGAATCCACCCCGCCAGACAAATACGCCACCACCGGCACATCCGCATGCTGCAAGCGGCGCTGCACGCTTTGCAACAGCACCGCCTCGTATTCCTCGACCACTCGCTCACCCTGGTCGAACGCCCGCACTTCCTGGCCGCGGTCCGGGTATTCCACCTGCCAGTACACCCGCTGGCGGACCGCTTCCTGCGGCGTCAGAGAAGCACCCAGGCGCAGATGGAGAAACCGGCCGGGAATCAAGCACTGGATACCCGCGAAGACCGTCGCTGGCCCCGGCATCGCAAAAAAGGTGAAGATGTGATTGAGACCCTGGAGGTCCGGCTGGCGCGCCACCAAACCGCTGGCCAAGATCGCCTTGATCTCCGACGCAAACAGCAGCCAATCCGAGCCATCATGCCGGACCACGGTGTAGAACAGAGGGCAGATGCCGGCGCGATCCCGTGCCAAAAGCACTTCGCGCCGACGGCTGTCATAAAGGCAAAAGGCAAACTGTCCGCGGACGTGCTCCAGCATTTGTGGGCCGTACTCCTCCCACAAATGCGGCAATAACTCCGTATCGGTGTGCGTCCGGAAGCGGTGTCCTTTCCCTTCTAGCCGCGGACGGAGCTGCGGGTAGTCGTACAACTCGCCGTTGAACACGGCCCAGACGCTGCCGTCCTCATTACTGACCGGCTGGCGGCCATCATCCAGCCCGAAGATGGACAGACGGCGATTTGCCAGATGGAGGCCGGATGCCACATAAAAACCGTCCTCATCCGGACCGCGGTGCATCAGAACCTCCGCCATCGTCGGCACAATGGAGGGAGGCGGGGTGCGTACCCCTTGCAGATCAATCATACCCGCTATTCCGCACATCGCTGTCCATCCTTATCGGGTGCCATTGACTCCATCCGTCGGAAAACACTCACATCCTGCTGCATCCTCGCCCCTTCGGAATCCTCCGCCCAGGGTTGACCGCCGCGTCTCGAATCATGATCGCCCTACGATCCCAAATCATGATCGCCCTACGATCCCGTCCAGGTTGGGGAGATTCGCTGCCGATCGATCCGCTGTTGGATTCTCTGTCCCTCACGCTCCCGCCGGGCAAAGCGCCACACTTTCCGGTGCATGAAGAAGCGGACGGCGCGGGGAAATAATCGTCGGGACCACCAAACCCCCCACGAGACCCAGCCGCTCGGAGTTTCGGCCCGGCGGTGTTCCAGGCTTCGGAGAATGTCACGCGCCACTTCCTCCGGCGGCGGAGCGCCCGCAAAATCCAGGTAGATTTTCCCTTCATTGCGCAACAGGTGCCGCTGGAGATCGTCGCTGCGGACCAGACCGGGCAACACCACCAGCACATCGATGCCGTAGCGGACGAACTCGGCCCGGATCGCCTCGCTCCAGCCTACCAAGGCATGCTTGCTGGCGCAATGTTCCGTCATCGAGGGAATGCCCCACCGCCCGCAGATGCTAGCGACATTCACCACCGCCGGACGCCAACCTTCGCCGCTTCCCTGCCAGGCACTGCGTTCCAGGTAAGGCTGCGCCAGCCGGACCATTTCCACCGCGGCGAAAAAATTGACCTCCATCACCCGGCGCAGGATCTCCGGTGTGGAGGTGCTGAATTCCCCGAAGCTGCAAACCCCCGCTGCGTTGATAAGCACATCTACCCCACCATAACGGAGCGCCGTGGCCGCTACGATCCGTTCGCGATCGGCAGGCCGGGTCACATCCCCAGCTTCCACCAGAACCTGGGCTTCCACCCCTTGAGCGAGCGCCTCGGACAAACAGGCGCGGGCGGTCCGCTCCAGTTCATCTTGGGAACGGGCTGTCAACGCCAGTTTTGCGCCCCGGCGAGCGAGCAGCACGGCAACGCGCCGCCCAATTCCCCGCGACGCCCCGGTAATCAGTACCACCCGCCCTCTCACATCACGCTGCATGAGATTGCGCTTCTGCTCATTCCTTTCGATCCGGGTTGCTCACCGCTTCCATGACCATTCGGAAATTCTAGGAATTCTTCCGATCAGCACCAATAGAATCCTCCCCCTCGATGAGAATTTCCTATTCTACAATTTCAGCCGGAGTTGAATGAGAGGCCGCTCACTCCATAACCTGGATTTTCGGTTCGCCTTTTGGCTTGCCGTCCCGACCGCATTTCGGTCTTCTGGCCCCATGTCGGGAGTCACCGGCATCGGAGCCGTGGCTTCGACCGGGAGCCTGGGTAGGTTGGGGAGGAAAGCCTGTTTCAATAAGACGGGCCGACTTGAAGGACACACCAGCGGTTTCAACAGTTACTGGCGGCGATGCGAGCTTGAAGGATGAATTGCCGGACTTTCTCCAGGTCTTTCCGCCCCGGAGCTGCCTCCACACCGCCGGCGACATCAACCCCCCAAGGACGTAAGCGGCGCACGGCGTCCGCGACATTCTCCGGCGTCAACCCCCCTGCCAGAATCCAGGGCACCGGCGGAGCGAAGTTTTCCAGCAACTCCCACGGTGCCGTCTGACCTGTTCCGCCCCATTGGCCGGGCACAAAGGCGTCAAGCAGCACGGCGGCGGGAGGCCGCCCGGCGGCCTGAAGCGCCCGGAGATACTCCTGAGCAGCTTCCAGGTCTCCCGCCTCGCGGATCCGCAAGGCCGGAATGTGAGCAAACGGAAACGCATCTTCTCGCAACGGTGGCTCGGCATAGGTCTGCACCGCCCGTAAGCCCAACTGATAGGCGACGGCGCAGACTTGCCGCATGGGCCACCCTACGAAGATGCCCACCGGTGCCGTAAAAGGAGGCAACGCTCGCACGATAGCGGCAGCCTGCGGCGGTGCCACATACCGCGGCGAGGAAGGGTAAAAATTCAAGCCGATGGCATCCGCCCCCAACTCGGCGATCTTCACCGCTTCCAGCGGATCTGTCACCCCACAGATTTTGATGCGGATGGGATAGCCCATAGGTGTGTCCCTGAGTCGAAATCTCCCGCGAATTCTGCTAAGTCAGGCACTCGACAGATGCGGCCGGCACTGACTGATCTTACGGCATGCGGCTGGCCCCGCCCGCCGGTCCAGAGGCAACCGACAGCTTGGCGGAACCCACTGTATCGACCACCTCTCGGCTCATTACCTTCTTCTGGCTCAAGCTCGGCTCGACTCCCAGAGTTGCCGGGCCAAGGCAATCGCACCGTGGACCACCACCTCTTCTCCCAATTGGGCGGGCACAATATCCGTCAATCCGCGGAAGGGGGGGAAGACACGGGCTTGCAAGCGTTGGCGTAGAGGTTGGAAGAGGCGTTCTTCACCCAGGAGCGACACGCCGCCGCCAATCACGATGCGCCGGGGACAAAGCAATCGAATAACGAGGTCCAGGGCGAAGGCGAGGGCATCCAGGGCGGTATCGAGCACGGATTGGGCCAGGGCATCGCCGCGGGCTGCCGCCTCGGTGACATGCCGCCCCGTCACTTGGGACCAATCGCCTTGAACCATCTCGGTCAGAAGGGAGGGTTCGCCCCGTTCGAGACGCCGCCGAGCTTGAGAGGCCAGTCCCCAACCGGAGGCCACTGCTTCCAGTTCTTCGCCTCGTTCGTTGACTGGCACGTGCCCAATCTCGGCAGCGCCCTGCCCTGCACCGCGATAAATCGTTCCGTTGAGAATCAGGCCGCCGCCGATCCCGCTGCCGATGGTCATGTAGAACAGCGGTGACAGTCCTCGGCCCGTGCCATAGGTGGCTTCAGCCAGTCCGGCGACATCGGCATCGTTGCACAAAACCGCCGGGACGCCGCCGAGCAGATCGCGCAGCCAAGCCGCCAGCGGGAAATGATCCCACCCGGCAATTTGGTGCGAAGTGATCACCGTTTGGGAGGCGTCATCCGTTGGCCCGCCGAAGCCGATTCCAGCGGCGCGCAACTGATGGGCAGCGACCCCCATCTGGGCCAGCACTTGCGGAATCGCTCCCTGAAGTTGCCGGAGAATCCCAGCGCTACCCTCAGCCGGCACGACCGTCCCCCGCCATAACGCCAGGAGCTGGCCTGCCCCGTCGCCCAGTCCCACTTGCAATTTCGTACCGCCAATCTCGATGCCCAAGTACATGACATCTCCCCCAGCCGCCATCTCGCTTGCAGGAGCCAACCGACCCGTGCATTGGCGGGGCTAAGTTCGGCATCAAACCGAACAGTCCCCGATGGCTCGACGTCCCCCTGGAGGTTCAGCTCGATATATCACCCTCAGGTAGGAGTCTGTATATTGGGTGGAAAGCCTCTCAGGCAGCGCAGCGAAGGTGGACAACACGTACGCGGCGAAAGGTAGACAACCAGTATGGATGATCCGCGGCCGATTCTGCTGCTGCTTTATCTGGTGGCGGGCCATGCGCTTGTGGATTTTGCTTTGCAAAGCGAGGCGATGGCCTTGGGCAAATGCCCGCATGCCCAGCATCCTGCCGCTCGTGCCGTCCCGTGGTACTACTGGCTGGCAGCACACGCCTTGCTGCATGGTACCGCAGTCGGCCTGGTGTGCCAGTGGATGGGCCTCACACCGGCTGGGACCTTAGCCTTGGCCTTGGCGGAAACCCTGGCCCATGCTCTGATCGATCTGGGCAAATGCCGCGGCTGGTACGGTATTCATCGGGATCAGGCCTTGCACCTGCTCTGCAAACTGCTCTGGTGGTGCCTGGCCTTGGGAGCGTTTCCATCCTCAGGAGGATTATGAGCGTGCCGCCATTCTGCCGGAGGAGACCCGCGCGCTCCGGACGGCTGATGCTGTCCCTGCTATGGACCTTACTACTGTTGGCCACCGGCGGGGTCGCAGGTTATTTCCTGGCCCGGTTCATGCCGGACGCACCCAGTGCCTCGCCTGTCTCAGCACCAACGGGATCGCCCCGCATTGCGGCGCTGGGACGGTTGGAACCGGCTGCCGGCATCGTACACGTTTATGGCCCAGTCGGGGACCGGATCGCCCGCCTTTATCCCTTGGCTCCCGGCCAATCGCTTCAGCAGGGCCAGCCGATCGCGGAACTCGCCAGTGCGGAAGAACGCCAAAAGCAAGTGGCCCTAGCCGAACTCGAACTCCAGGAACTGCAAGATAGATTCGATGCCGCCAAACAGGCTGGTGAGGCGAAAATCCGAGCTGCGGAAGCAGAATGGCAGCAAGCGATGGCGGCCCGGGATCAGGATCTCGCGGCCCAGGACGCCCGCCTGGAGTATCTCACCCAGCAATTGCAGGTGGCGGAAAAGAGTTTGGAACGTTTGGAGCAACTCCGGGCCAGCCGCGTTACAGTCCCCGCGGAGGAATACGACAAGGCCCGGCTCGCTGTCGCGCAGGCCAAAGCAGAACGGCAAGCGGCGGAGGCGCTTCGGCGCAAGACACTCCTGTCCTACCAACACGCGGACAAAGTAGGCCAGGCGCGCAAAGCGGCGGCGGAACAGGAACTCCGCGAAGCCCTCGCCCGTTTCCCCCTGCAATCCGCTAAAGCCCGATGGGACCATGCCCGCGACCAATGGGAGCGTCACAGGATGGTCCGCGCTCCGATCAGCGGCCAGATTCTGCACGTGCAAGCTAACCCCGGACAAACAATCACTCAAGAACCCCTGCTGACAATGGCTGACGTGTCCCGCATGATCGTCCGAACGGAAGTTTACGAGGGAGATGTAGAACGCTTGCGGCAAGCCCTGCACCACGGCTCCGTGCTCGCGACGATTCAAGCTCCGGCTTTACCCCGCTCCCTCCGCGGCAGTGTGAGTGATGAGAACGTTATCTCGCGCATGATCTCCCTAAATCGCGTTTTCTCTCTTGATCCCCGTATGGATCGGGATCGGCGAGTCGTCGAAGTGCTCGTCCCCTTGGACCCCGGCGATACGAACCTGGCCGCCCGCTTTGTCAACCTGCAAGTCACCGTATTGTTCGAGTTGCCGGCTTCATCCGCCGCTGAATTGCCGAAGGCGAGCGAACAATGATCCTGCACCATGATGCGCCGCGTACCGTTCCCTGGGATTGCCGCTTCTAAGCCGATGCCCCCAGCAAATGGGTTAGGTTTTGTTCGAGGAAAGCCGGACTTGGCTCAACCTCGGACCACTTCCTAATGCGAAGAGAAAAGCGGCGGTGATACGCAGCCGACCCTCTGGCTGATCGGAGACTCTCCCCATGAGGTATGCGTGGCTTTGGGCCATCCGACATCTGATCCACCGGCGGGAACGTACGGTAACAGCCGCTACAGGCATCGCTTTTGCTGCCATCCTGATGTTTCTGGAAATGGGCTTCCTCGGCGGAGTCGATCGCACGGCGACCTTGCTCTTCGACCGCTTGCAGTTCGATCTGCTGATCACCTCTTCAGAATACGAAGACCTCAGCCGCACGGCGGGGTTCCCGGATCAGCGGCTAGCTCAAGCGGCAGCAGTGGAGGGAGTGGGGGCGGTCGTGCCGCTGTCCATGGGCTTTGCCGAGTGGCGTATGCCGCAACGCCGTGGCTGGCTCCGTTCCCCCTCCGGCGGGGAAATTATGAGCATCGCCGTCTTGGCAGTGCCCCCGGAGTACCTCCCGCAGGCTTTCCGCATCGGCCCGGAGGGTGTCTTTTCCACCCTAGCGGAAGCGGAAGAAGCTGCCCATCTCTTGGCCCGCCAGAAGACGTTTCTGTTTGATCGGCGGAGCAAAGCGGAATACGGCTCGGCCGAGTACTGGCTGGAGCAATCCCGCAGCCGGAACCCGCAGGACCCCGTGCTGATCAATGGACGCTCTGCGGTCATAGCCGGCACGTTCTCCCTCGGTACAGGCTTCAGTTGGAACGCCATGCTTTTGACCAGCGAGGGCACATTCCGTGAGTTTTTGCCGCCAGTGCCTGATGGTGTTCACTTTGGCTTGATTCAACTGAGCGCCGGCGCCGATCCCGCCGCGGTTCAACAGCAACTCCAAACCCGCCTCCCTTCCGATGTCCGCATTTGGAGCCGCGAAGACATCACGGCCTCGGAGCGGAATTACTGGGTGAGGCTGACGTCCGTGGGCCAGTTTTTGGTGGTCGCGGTGGTTCTCGTCATCACCGTGGGTGTCATTTTCGTGTACCAGATGATGGCAGCAGACATTCGCTCCATGCTGCCGGAATACGCCACGATCAAAGCTTTGGGCCATACGCCGGGTTTCGCCACGGCCATGGTCCTTGCCCAGGCCGGCCTTCTCGCCGCTTTGGGCTTTCTCCCCGGTTGGGGAATTGCTGCTTTTCTCTATTCCATCGCGCGGACCTACGGCGGCATCCCGGCGGAAATGACTCCCCTCATTATCATGGCTGTCGCTGGATTGACCGTCGGGATGTGTCTTCTCTCGGCTATCCTCGCTTTGCGGAAAGTCCAGACGGCGGACCCGGCGGACCTGTTCTAGCGGCTTCGCCCTCTATCTCTCCCTCCCCCGTTCTAGCGGCTCCGCGTCCAGCAACTTCGGCGACTCATACCAGCACCCAATTTGGAGGAGTCGGGAAAAGTTCCTCCTGTTTCCTGAAAGGCAGACCTATTCCTGGCGGGGAACCGTTGACGCTGGACTGCCAGATGCGAAGCTGACAGTATGCGGCTGGCTCTGCTCGTGGCCTGGCGAAATCTGACCTGCGATCCGATCCGATACGGGTTGTATACCCTGGGCATCGCCTTCGCGGTGGTGCTTATGGGGGTGCAATTCGGCATTCTCCGGGCAATGCTGGAGAGCAACACGCGCCTGTTGCGGTGCCTGGATGCGGATGGCGTGCTGATTCATCCGCAGCGCAGTTCTCTGATGTTCCGCCCAGCCTTTCCGCGCCGGCGGCTGGAACAGGCCCACGCTGTGGAGGGAATTGACCGCGTAGCGCCCCTGTATTTGGATTACCAGGCCGGAGAATGGCTGGCGACGGGGGTGCCGCGGCCGGAGCGGGGACCGAAGCGGCGCATCCGGGTGGTGGGGGTCGATCCCGCTGTGGCTCCCTTGCGGGGACTGGACATTCCCCCGGACGACTGGCAGAGCTTGCAACGGCCCGGTACCGCGTTGTACGACCGCCGGGCGCGGCCTGATCCCCAAAGGCGGATGCCGAGCGTCTATGGCCCCCTGGCGGAGGGATGCACCGCCGAGTTGACCGGCCAGCAACTGACCCTGGTCGGTCCGGGTTTTTCCCTGGGCTTCGACTTCGCCGCGGATGGTACCTTGATTGTCAGCGAGCAGACCTTCGCCCGTTACCTCCGGGAGCCATTGGCCCCGCCGGGTACCGATCCCCTGGAAGCGGTGGACCTGGGTCTGGTCTGGTTCCAACCGGAAGCGCGCCGGGAGCAGGTCCTCGACGCCCTCCGGCAGCTTTACGCAGCGACGCCCAATGTCGAGGTGCTGACCCTAAAGCAGCTCATCGAGCGAGAAGAGCGCTTCTGGCTGGCCAACACGCCCATCGGCTTCGCCTTCGGCGCCGGCATGATTCTGGGCTTCGTCGTGGGGTTGGTCATCTGTTATCAGATTCTCACAGGAAACATCGCCGATCATCTGGGCCAGTATGCGACGCTGCGAGCCATTGGGCACACGCCGGGTTTTCTCCGCGCCGTGGTGACTGCCGAGGCGTTGCTCCTGGCGGGAAGCGGTTTGGCTGTGGGAATCGGCATCGTAGCTGGAGTACAATCGTTACTAGAGGAATGGACCGGCATGCCGTTTCAGCTCACGCTATTTCGCATAGTGTGGTTGGGGGGCGCGACCATCGGCATGTGTTGGCTGTCTGCCCGTTTGGCTGCCCGACATGTGGAGAAGGTGGACCCCGCCGATGTCTTCTGAGCCGCAGGTACAGCTAGTTTCGGATCCCTCGGATCGCTTGGACTCTTCCTCCAAAAAAGGGCCAAACGGCAGCCTGGGTGGAGGTACGAAAGCACCGCCTTTCGGGGAACCCTTACTCCGGGTCGTGGGTGTAGATCATTTTTTTGGCCGGGGGGAAACGCGCACTCAGGTCCTCTTCGACAACAATTTGGAAGTGCTGCCAGGCGAGTTGGTCATCATGAGCGGCCCATCCGGGTCCGGCAAAACGACCTTGTTGACCCTCATCGGCGGCCTGCGCACTCTGCAACACGGCGACATTCGCATTTGGGACCACGAGCGTGGGGAGTCGATCTCGTTGCGCGGCCTGGCGGAGAAAGAGTTGATTGGCGTGCGCCGCCGACTGGGTTTCATCTTCCAACGGCACAATCTCCTGGAATCGCTGACGGCCTGGCAGAACGTGCAGATGGCGGCGGCTCTGCGCCCGCGCCCTCAGGCCCGGCAGGAAGCCCAGGAGCTGTTGCAATACCTTCTGCTGGGCGATCGGGATGTTTTGGGCCGACCCCAGGTGCCGAAGTTCGACTACACGCCGGCGCGCTTGTCAGGCGGGCAGCGGCAGCGGGTGGCCATCGCCCGGGCTTTGATCAACCGCCCCAGGCTGATTCTCGCAGACGAACCGACAGCCGCCTTGGATGCGCATTCCGGCTTGGCGGTCATCACCTTGCTGCGTTTTCTCGCCCGTCCCCGGCCCGCTACGGAATGGCAAGCCTTGCTCCGCGAGGGGGAAGACAGCGGCGACCAGGGACGCCTCGCCGAATGGCAAATCCCGCTTCTGCACAAGCTCGCGGGACAAGGGGGTGCCACCAGCCTGATCGTCACGCATGACCCGCGGATCATGCATCAGGCGGATCGGATTGTGCATCTGGAACGGGGGCGAATCGTGGCCAACGTGGTGGTGGCAGAGCGGCTCTTTGTTCGCAATGCTTTGCGCCAAAGCCCGCCGTTTGCGGCGATCCTGCCCGAAGAGCAAGCCCGCCTCGCCGATGAACTGCTGGTGGGAGTCGATCCGGCGGTGCCCCTGCGGCCCGATCAACTCGCCGCGGCCTCGGACCGCGTTGCCGCCTTTGCTCCCGGCAGCGTCATCGTGCGCGAGGGGGAACCAGTCGATGACCAGAGCAAGTTCTATCTGATCCGCCGGGGCACTGTGGAAGTCTTCCGGCGGCGCCGGGAGGGGGGCGAAGAGAAAGTGGCCGAATTAGGACCCGGCCAGTGCTTCGGAGAAGTGGCGCTTCTGATGGATCGGCCGCGCAATGCGACCGTGCGTGCCAAGGAAACCGTGGAAACTTATCTGGTGCGCCGGGAGGTCTTCCGCCGATACGAAGCGACCAGCCGGCCTTTCATTGAGCGGATTTTGGCTCGTTTCCGGCCGGACGACGCTTTGGGCTAGCGCCCTACCTTCACCAACGTCTGCCGAAACAGCAGGCTGTCTGCTCCTCCGCCGAATGGTGGCCCGCTCGCTTTCCCATGCGTGCTTTCCGCTTGTCCTGGAGACTCTGGCATGACGACCTGGCAAACCTTCCTCCGTTCTCCGAAAATGGTTGGCGGTTTGGGAGCAGCCGTCTTATTCGCTATCCTGGGCCTCATCTACTGGCTTCTTCCCGCTGAGGTTCCCACCCCCCCTTCCGGTGTCCCTCCCGCAAATCTGCAGCCTGATCCGCCGCCGCCCGATCCGCGCCTCGATCCCGCCGTTGTGTTCCGCAATATCCGCCCGGAGGTCCAGTACGTTGGAGACAAGGCCTGCCAGGACTGCCATGCGGATATCAGCCAAACCTATCAGCAGCATCCGATGGGCCGCTCTGCGACAGATCGGCTGGCGCTTTCCCTTGTCGAGCGTTGGGAGCCGCCGCTGACGTGGACCCACGGTCCTTATCGGCTGAGCATCCGCTCCCAGGCGTCTCAGCGAATGCACAGTGTGCAGCCCGCTGAAGACCTGGACGGCACGGCTCCATACTCGGTCCGGTTGGATGTGGCCATCGGCTCCGGAACCCGTGGGCGGTCCTACCTCACCTTCGAGCACTCCGCCCTCTGGCAGTCCCCGATCAGTTGGTTCAGTCAGGAGCAACGCTGGGACATCTCGCCGGGGTTCGACTTGGGTCAAGGCGGGCGCCGGCCCGTGCATGCGGATTGCCTCTTTTGCCATGTTCACCACGTGGAGCCTATCTCCGGCGCCATCAACCGCTATCGGGAACCGCTTTTGCCCCTCCAGGCTGCCATCGGCTGCGAGCGCTGTCATGGACCGGGGCAACTCCACGTCCAGGAGCGTAGCAGCGGCTTGCCTTGGGAAGGGATCGACACCTCCATCGTCAATCCCCGGCATCTCCCCGCGTCCTTGCAACAGGACATTTGCCGGCAGTGCCACCTGCAAGGACAGGTACGTGTGCCCCGGCGCGGGCGGCAGCCCTGGGAATATCGGCCGGGACTTCCTTGGAACCAATTTGTCACCGTGTGCGTTCGCAATCCGGAATGGTCTCGCGAGCTGCGCTCCGTCGGCCAATTCGAGCAGATGGAATCTAGCCGCTGCTTCCAGGCCAGTCAGGGGAAACTGCTCTGCACCACCTGTCATGATCCCCATGCGGTGCCTTCACCGGACGAACGCGAGCGGTTCTATCGCCAGCGCTGCCTGAACTGCCACGCCCGCCAGAGTTGCTCCGCGCCTTTGGCCGAGCGGCATGCTCAGCGGGATAGTTGCATCACCTGCCATATGCCCCGCCTCAGCAGTGCCAACATTGCTCACACGAGCATTACGGATCATCGCATTCCGCGCCGTCCCCCTCCGGCAGTGCCGGGACGTGCCGAGCCGCCGCCACCTGATTCGCTGCCCATCATTCCCTATCGCCCTCCCAGGCAGCCGCCGGACCCAGAGCAGGAGCGGGACTGGGCCGTAGCCTTGGCACGCCTGAGTGTTCAGTTACCGCCGGGGCTTGCTGCGCGTTCGCTGGCACAAGCCGCTGCCCCCCGTTTGGAAAGCGCGCTTTCCCTCCATTGCGGCGATATCGACGGCTGGATTGCCCTCAGCGAAGCCCGCGGGACCCTCGGCGAGATGTCCCAAGCCTGGCAGGCCGCGGAATATGCCCTGCAACTCCAGGCGGATCATGAACTCGCTCTGCGGCGGCTCGTGGATAGCGCTTTGGCTTTGCGCCGTTGGGATCGTGCGGAAGCAGCGGTGGAACAGCTCCTCAAGCACAATCCCTCCTGCGTGGACTACCATCTCCTGCGGGCGGCCGTGCGCCTGGCCCAGAAACAGTGGGAATTGGCCGAGCGAAACTGCCAGCAAGCTCTAGCGATCCATCCCTGCCATCCCCAAGCGCACTTGTACCTCGCCGTCAGTTACCAGCAGCGCGGTGAAACCGCCGCCGCTCGCCAGCATCTGCAAATTGCCTTGCAACTGTGCACCACAGTCGACCAGCGCCAGCACTTCCGGGAATGGTTCCGTCAGCAGACCCGCCCCGCTCCACCCTAACGCCCTTCCCCTCTGGCGCCATCAGCGCCCCTCCACCGTGAAGCACCTAACGCCGTTCCATCGCGGCACACTCCGCAGCGGCCTTCCGCCACAGGCGGGCCAGGTCCGAGTGTCCCAACTGCTCGTGGACCTCCGCGAGTTTCTGCCGGACGGCACTATCCCAGGGCCGCTTCATCGCTTGCTTGGTCAGTTCCGTCAATTCTTGCAGACGTCGGTGCAGGTCTTCGACGCGCTGGCGAGCGTGAGCGGCGTCCTCTTTGCGGTTCAGACTCTCATAGACTTGGGCCAGCACATACCAAGATTCGGCATCGCTAGGGTCCAATTGCACGGCTCGTTCCAGGCATTCCGCAGCCTGCTCCATTTGGCCGGCATCCCGGTCGAGCCGTCCGCGGCAGCGCCACATCGCCGCTGTCCATTGCTCGCGCGGGATCGCTTCTAGCTCCGCCGCCGCCTCCGTCCACCGTCCCAAGCCGTACCGTCCCTCTGCACGCAACCAAGCCACTTGGGCTGAGTTTGCTGGGGTCTCCTCACTCCCCGCTTGCGTCCAGGCCAAGGCTTCCTCGTACCGCGCCTTTTGCAGGAGCACCTCCGCCAATTCCAGGCGGATGTCCAGCCGCATCGTCCCTTCCACACCGCGCTCCCAAGCGGCGCGATAGGCTTGTTCGGCATCGTCCCAGCGGGACAGGTCCTTGTACATTAGGCCGAGCAAGCGGTAGGGCCGTGGGTCCTTGGGGTCCAATTCCGCCACCCGTTGGAGATGCCGCTCCGCGTGATGCCATTGGCCCCAATCATACGCCAAGGCCGCTAGCCCCCGATGGGCATCGACTTGGTCATCGTCCTGATCTAGCACCCAGCTCAGCACGCGGTAGGCTTCGCGGCGATTGTCCAAAGCGAGCAGACATTTGCCCGCAATCAGCGCTGCTTCGACGCGGAGTCGGCCCTCGGCTCGCACCCCTTCGGCCAGGGCCAAGGCGCCTGCTGCTTCCCCTCGGCTCCACAACCACTCCGCGCGTAACAGGCGGCTGTGGTCCCCATACCCGGCCCGTTCCAATCGTTCCGCCACTTCCTGAACCTTGTCCCACTCTCCGCGCATGAGGGCCGACCGCCCGGTTGCCAGCAAGCGATCCGCCGAGACATGGTAAACACGAAAGTACCAGACCGTTGCCAGGATGAGCAGGAAGGCGATCGCACCCAGCCGCCAGGCCAAACGTTGCCAGCGCCGGGCCGGACCCATTTCGTGCACCCCTCCAACGAACAACCCTGACGAGCAAGACCCGCCAGGGCTGCCGATTACCGCCACTTCCTTCTGCTAAACATTGGGCCGATGGTATTCTGGACGTTACCGGTATTCCAGGCGTTGCTGCTATCGCGCAGACTTTTGCAATTCCAGCTTGATCGGCCCCGAAGACGGAATGGTAACGCGCAGGGGCGTCGTTTCCAAGCGGGCGTAAACCTCCGGCAACTCGGACTGCGCGCTCCCCGATCCTCCAGCTTTCCCCGGCATCGGCGGCATGGGGCCAGCAGCTCCCCCTTTTTTCATGTCCGCAAACTTCTTCATTTGCGACACGTAATCCTTGCTCATCTTCGAGGGGTCCGACTCCTCGGCGGGATTAATCGGAGCTGCCACGGCAGGGGCATACTTCACAACGGTCACCTTGTAGCTGCCGGGCGCTGCTCCTGGCCCCGCTGGACCGCTGAGCGTAAACTTCCCGCTCTCATCCGTCAGGCCGCTGAACACCTTGCTTCCATCTTCGGACGTGAACGTGACCGTGGCGCGGGCCACCGGTTGGCCGTTGAGGGTCACTTCCCCTTCCACGGGTACACGGCGCTCCCCGCAACCGCTCAACGCCCCTCCCACAACCAAGACGAATCCAAGACGAATGATGTTCTTCATGGCATTCCCATTCATTCATTGGTAAAAGTTCACAAAGCCCTGGCTAACTGACCGCGACCCCTGGCGCACGTCTTAGGCATATTCTCAACAACTGCCGAAACGACTCGATAAGTCGCAACAGGATTGGCCCAAACTCGCTGGATGCCAAAGGGCGGCCTACGCGAAACCGCCCTTGTCTTGCACCCGCTTGCTTCAGGTCCACCCAAAGGACAGGCAACTCCAGGGGAGCCTTTATTCATTGGGCACGGGCCGGCCGTCATTGCGGCAACCCATGAGAATGTACGTGGTCATATTGATGTTCTGGCGCACAAAGCGCACCGAACCATCCCCAAAGACGAAGTTCACCCCGCCCGTGTGCCGAGACTTAAAGCCCCAAGCCAGATTCCAGTTCTGGAATGATCGGTCCGCAGGGGAGCACCAGGTGCGGGCATCCGTGGGGTAGTTGATCGGCACAATCGTAGTGGCATGCGAGGCCCCGCCGTTGTAATGGGACCACGAGCCGCTCCAGAAGTGATCGTGCCATTCCGGCAATATCTCGCCGATCAGAATGGTGTTGGACAAGCCATCGGTCACAGAAGCCATGTTGATCCGGGCACCGAGGCGATTGTACATGCCCCGGACTTGGCCCGCGTCAAGTGTGTTCCCATGATCGGGACTCGCCGGCACGCCGATACCCGGCTGATTGCACAGTGCCTGATTCGGGTCATAGCCGCAGGGACCAATGGTGCATTGAGGCCCCAAGCTGCCCACGTAGTTGCAGATGGCCCACTCCGTGTTCCAGCCGTCGCTCGGACAGCGGAAAAACTTCGGACGGAAACTCGTGAAGTTGGGCTGAGACCGGGCGATGCCCGCCGAGTTGTACACTCCCGACGGCGGCTGCGGAAAAAGTTGATACAACGCCTGCTGCTCCACATACGGCAAGCTGTACACAATCCAGGTTCCGCGATCGTCATTCCAGTCCGACCAGTTCCAACTGCCGCCGAAGTCCCGCCCGACTAAGCCGCCAGGGGGGAAAAAGCCGGTGCTGTCATGATAAGTGTGTTGTGCCAGACCCCACTGCTTCAGGTTGTTCTGGCAACTCATGCGAGCCGCTGCTTCCCGAACCTTCTGCACCGCCGGAAGCAACAGCCCAATGAGAATGGCAATGATGGCAATGACCACCAAAAGCTCGATCAACGTAAAAGCACGACGGTTGGACCGACGAGGGGGGGAGAGTGTTCCAGCCATAACCTGCTACTCCTAGGCAAGTACCAACGAGCTAAGAAGAGATAAGGATAGTGGGCGAAACACGAAACTATTATCTTCCTAACCCATCTTCTCACGGCAGGTTCCGGCTGTCAAGCAAAAAATCGGCCTGGTGTGAATT
>NZ_JACEFB010000023.1 GCF_013694095.1 Thermogemmata fonticola
TTGCAGGTGGCTGAGATGAATAACCGTTGGGGGTGGGAGGACAAGAAGTACTGGCCGGAGCGGGAGCGGGCATTGTGGCAGCAGCATCGGGATGAGTGGCTAGAGGGCTTGCCGAAGTGGAGTTGGTGCCTATGGGGCGGCCTGGTGGAAGGGGTGGCAGTGCGAACTCCCAAGTTGTGGCGTGTGGCCCGGCAGCAGATCGACGTGCGGCGGGTGAGCTGTGATTTTCGGGATTTTGACACGCTGCTGAAGAATCTGGAGTTGCTGGCGGGGGTGGTGTACTTGGCGGTGGCGGGGAGCCAACTCGGAGTCGCGAGGCTGCGTGCGTTGGTGCAGTCGCCTTTCATTCAACATGTGGCGGTGCTGAATTTGATGTCCCAACGGATCGGGATGGAGGGGGTCTTAGCGTTGGCACTGTCCCCCTACTTGCAGAACCTGACGGAGCTGATTCTGGGCTGGAACGGCCTGGGGGATGGGGGCGTCGAGGTGTTGGCGCACTTTCCTTCCCTGGAGCACCTCACGACGCTCAACCTGTGGTGGAACGGGATCGGGGATGCGGGGGCGGAGGCGTTGGCGCGAGCCTCCAGTTTTCCACGCCTGAGCCGGCTGTGGCTGGGCTTCAACCGGATCGGTGCGGCAGGGGCCGAAGCTCTGGCCGAGTCTCCTCATCTTCAGAACTTGACACTGCTGGACCTGGGGATCAACCAGATCGGTGCGGCGGGGGCGCAAGCGTTGGCCCGGTCGTCTCACTTTCAGAAGTTGACCTATCTCTCGCTCAACGGCAACCAGATCGACGATGCGGGGGCGGTGGCCCTGGCGCAGTCTCCTCATTTCCCGGCTCTGGCGCGGCTTTTTCTCGGCGGTAACCAGATTGGCGAGGCGGGGGCGAAGGCGTTGGCGCAGTCGCCGTATCTTCAGAACCTCACGGAGTTGGAGCTGGAGGGCAACCCGATCGGCGAGGGGGGACGAGAGGCGTTGCAGCAGTCGCCGTATTTGCGGCGGTGCCGGGTGCGGCTGTGAGGCGGCGGGGGGTCAGGTGGGGCGGTTGAGTTTGCCGGTGGAGCCGCCGAGCTGGGTGCGGGTGCGGAGGCGTTCGAGGAGGTTCTGGCGGGCGATGGCGGCAGGATCGCCGGGAGCGAGGAGGGGTCCGGGGACAGCCGGGGTGTTCGGGGCAGGTGCGGCGGTGGCGGTGTCGGCGCCG
The DNA here is from genome assembly GCF_013694095.1 of Thermogemmata fonticola. NCBI lineage: Bacteria > Pseudomonadati > Planctomycetota > Planctomycetia > Gemmatales > Gemmataceae > Thermogemmata > Thermogemmata fonticola. The sequence continues at coordinate 1,202 of NZ_JACEFB010000023.1, forward strand.
TCGAGTTGCTCGTCTTTATCCACGTAGCCGGTCTCGCCGTAGAAGCGTTTGAGTTCGCCGACTTTGACGGTCCGTTCGATGCGGATGTAAGCGATCTCGTCGTAGGGGATGAAGAAGCCGCGGCCTTCGTCGGTGGAACCGGTTTCGCGTCCGCGCAGGACGAGGTAGTGGGGTTCAAAACGGGCGACGGTGTCGACCGCGACGGTGAACTGATTGCGCAAGACCAGGTTGACGCAGCCGTGGAGCTGCTCTGGGAGGCGTTGGAAGATGTCGAGGCAGTCTTCGCGCCGCATAGGAAACCAGCCGAGGATGAGGGTCGAGCCTAGTCCAAGCCGGGGATGAATCGCTCCGGCATCAAGAGGGTTAGCATGCAAGCGGGGGCGGGTCAAATGGTGGGCGGTGGGTTTTGGGCCGCGAGTCGAGATGGGGAAGGGCCAGTCCATGCGAGGGACGAAAGGATTGCTCCGGCGTGAGGGGCGGGGGCAGCGGCGAGGGGAAGGCAGCGGGGGTGTCTTGCATCGGGGGCCAATTCGGCTAACATGGGAAGGTGTGTTGGAGTGGTGACGAATCCACGAAGCGCCCATGAACGGGGAAGGCGAAGTCATGAGCTGGGAGTTGTCACGTCGGGCATTTTTGGGTTGGTCCACGGGGTGTGTGGGGTCGCTGTGGCCGGGGTTGTCGTGGGGCGGCGGGGGAGAACCGCGGGCGGAGGGGTGTCTTTTTCTGCATCTTGTGGGCGGCCCGCCGCATTTGGACACATTCGATCCCAAGCCGGAGGCGCCGAGTGAGTACCGCGGCCCCTTCGGGGTGATCCGCAGCCGGGTGCCGGGAGTGTATGTGAGCGAGCTATTGCCGGGAGTGGCCTGGCGGTTGGATCGGATCGCCCTGGTGCGTTCGGTGTATCACGACGGTCCGCCGGTGCATGAGTGCGGGATGCAGTTGCTGCACAGCGGTCGGCTCTTCCGGGATGGGTCGGCGTGGCCGGCGGTGGGGGCGGTGTGGAGCTATCTGCAAGGGGAGCGGCGGCTGGGGTGGGCCGGCCGTTATGCTGTGTTGCCCTACCCGGCGGTGGACACAGGGATCGCGGTGGACCAGGGCTTCGGGGGCGGCTTTTTGTCACCGCCGTTGCAAGCGCAGCGGGAACGGCTGACAGGGGGGACGAGGGAGGATAGCCGTTACGGCTCGACGGCCTTCGGACGCCTGTGCCGCCGGGCGGTCGAGAGGTTGCTACGCCAGCCGCGCTCCTTCCTCACCATCACCATGTACGAGACGGTGTTCGACACACTGTCGTGGGATTGTCACGGCAGCGGCGGGGCGTTGCGGACGAACCTGCGGGACATCGGGCGGCAGGTCGCCCCCGCCTTCGATCAGGCCTTTTCCGCCTTGCTGGACGACCTGGACCAGACCGGCCTGCTGGAGCGGACGCTGGTGGTGGCCACGGGCGAGTTCGGGCGGACGCCGCGGGTCAATGCCCACGGGGGGCGGGATCACTGGGCCGGCGTGTGGACCGCCCTCCTGGCCGGAGCCGGGATTCGCGGCGGGGCCGTCATTGGCCGCAGCGACGCCCATGGCATCGAGCCGGCAGAGCGCCCGGTCCGAGCCGAGGAGCTGGCCGCTACGATTCTCTACGCCCTGGGAGTGCCGCCGGATGCCGTCCTGCCCGGCCCCGATGGCCTGCCTGTGCCCGCTTATCCCGCCGCGCCGCTGCGCGAGTTGTGGAGCTGAACCCCCCGGCGGCTTTCCCTCCCGGAGACAGCGGCGCCTCCGCCAGGCCCCCGAATAGCCTGCGGTTTGACACCGGCCTGACAGCCGCCTGCCCCGCCGCAGGGACCCTCATCCTCAAGCTTAGGGAGACACTGCCATGCTGCACCGCTCTGGCAGCGTGTGGATTTTCCTCCTGCTGCTCCTGCTCCTGGGAGGCACTCTGACTCCCCGCGAACCCTCGGCCGAGACCCACCCGAAGCTTCGGAGACCAGCCCCGCTGCCAGCGTCCGTTTCCGCCCCGGCGCAAACCTCGGGACACGTCCAGGCGTCGGCCCCGGAGAAAGCCGCCCCGGATGTGCTCCCCGGCACCGAACCCCTGCGCGCCGAAGGGGACCTGGCCGCGCAGATGGTCGAAGGCATCCACCGCTATCTGGACCGTGCCCTGGCCGAAGCCCCGGCTCTGCGGGAAAAACAATGGCAGCCGGACTTCTCCTCCCCGGAACGCTTCCGGGAGTCGGTGGCACCCCAGCGTCAGCGCTTGCGCCAGATTCTGGGCCTGGTCGAGGAACGGGTGGTGCCCCAGCTCGATTACGTCGGCGGTCCGGGCCGGCCCGCCTTGCTCGCCGAAGCGGAACAGTTCCAGGTCTTCGCCGTCCGCTGGACCGTCCTGGAGGACCTCGAAGCCGAAGGACTGCTCCTGGAACCCCGCGGACCGATCCAGGCCGTGGCGGTCGTCCTCCCCGATGCCGATTGGACCCCGGAGATGGCGGTGGGCTTGGCGGGCCAGCTTCCCCCCGTCGTCTGCTCCGCGCCCCGCCTGGCCCAGGCCGGCGTCCGCGTCCTCCTCCCCGCCCTCATCAACCGCCGCGATGACCTCTGCGTCAACCCCCGCATTGGCCGGGCCACCAATCAGTCCCACCGCGAGTTCCTCCACCGCATGGCCTACGAACTGGGGCGGACCCTGAGCGGCTACGAAATGCAGATCGCCCTGGCCGCCATCGACTGGCTCACCCGCCACACCCCCGGCGAAGCCGCCGAACGCCTCGCCGTCATCGGCTATGGCGAAGGAGGACGCCTCGCCCGCTTCCTCGCCGCCCTCGACGAACGCATCCGCTTCGTCGCCCCCTTCGGCCACGGCGGACCCGTGGAAAAAGTCTGGGAGGAACCCTTCGACCATGATGTCTGGGGCTTGGCCCGACTGGCCGGACCCGCCGAGCTAACCCTGCTCACCTGGCCGCGGGTCAAAATCCCTGAACCCATCACAGTGACACGCAACGGTCAGCGCCTCCTGCGCACCGAACTGGGCTGGCCGAACGTCGAAGGACCCCCACCCGTCCGCCCCGGACGCAGCGGCGCCGCCCCCGGCTTCCTCCGCCCACCCCCCCTGCAAGACCTCGACGCCGAAGAAGCCCGCGCCCAACGCCTCCTCGGACAACGCCCCCCCACCGACCCCCACGGCCTACGCCTGCGCGACCAGCTCCCCCTCCTCGCCGAACAACGCCCCACCTACACCCGCCGCTTCCCCTTCCCCCGCGACCCCGACGAACGCCACCGCCGACTCTTCCGCCAACTCCTCGCCCATCTCCAACAACTCTGGCGCCACAGCGACGCCGTCCGCCGACAATTCTGGAACCGCGCCAACCCCGCTTCCCCCCAAACCTGGGACCAATCCTGTGACTTCTACCGCCATTACTTCCACCGCGAAGTCCTCGGCGAACTGCCCCCGCCCTCCCTCCCCCTCCGGCCCCGCACCCGCAAACTCTACGACCTGCCCACCTGGACCGGCTACGAACTCCTCCTCGATGTCTACCCCGACGTCTTCGCCTACGGCATCCTCCTCATCCCCAAAAACCTTCCCCCCCGTGAAAAACGCCCCCTCGTCGTCTGCCAGCACGGCCTCGAAGGAAACCCCCGCCACACCATCGATCCCGAAACCCGACCCGTCTACCACCAGTTCGCCCGACGACTCGTCGAACTCGGCTACATCGTCTATGCCCCCCAAAACCCCTACTACGGCCAAACACGCTTCCGCCAAATCCAACGCAAAGCCCACCTCCTCCAAGCCTCCCTCTTCAGCTTCATCCTCCGCCAGCACCAACGCACCCTCGACTTCCTCCAATCCCTCCCCTTCGTCGATCCTCAACGCATCGCCTTCTACGGCCTCAGCTACGGCGGCAAAACCGCCATGCGCGTCCCCGCCCTCGAAAAACGCTACGCCCTCGCCATCTGCTCCGCCGACTTCAACGAGTGGATCGGCAAATGTGTCTCCTTCGACCTCGACCGCAGCTACCTGTGGACCGGGGAATACGACATGTACGAATTCAACCTTGGCCACACCTTCAACTACGCCGAACTGGCCTACCTCATCGCCCCCCGACCCTTCATGGTCGAACGCGGCCACAACGACGGCGTCGGCACCGATGACATGGTCGCCGCCGAATACGCCAAAATCTTGCACCTCTACCAGAACCGCTTAAAAATCCCCGACCGCACCGCCATCGACTTCTTCCCCGGCGGCCACGAAATCCACCTCACCGCCACCCGCGACTTCCTGAAAAAACACCTGGCCTTCCCCAAACCCTGACACCCCGCCGTCAACCCCACCGCACGCCCCGTCTACCACCATTCACCATTCCCCACTCCCCACTCCCCATTCCCCACTCCCCACTCCCCATTCCCCACTCCCCACTCCCCATTCGCCGCTCACTGCTCGCCGCTCGCTGCTCGCCGCTTCCCGTTTTCCACCATTCGCTATTCACCATTCGCCATTCGCCATTCGCTATTCGCCCGAACTGCTCGCCGCTTCCCCCCCATTCCCCACTCCCCACTCCCCACTCCCCATTCGCCATTCGCCATTCGCCCCACTGCTCGCTGCTCGCCGCTCGTCTTCCCTGTGCGGAATTGGCCCACATCATTCAAACCAACGTCCATTCAAGCACCTCCGCGTGCAACTTCGACCTCACCTCAATTTCGACGTAACTAGATTCTCCACAATAACTTGCTCCAAATCCACTAGCGCGGACGTGCTTGATTAATCGCAAAAACTTACGCACCAACACTATACGTTACTGATCTTTCCTCCGAAGGGGGGGTCGGAAAAAAATCGAAAAATTTTTTGGGGGGGTGCTTGAAAGTACCTCGAGCAAATGCTAGGATTCCTAGGGCGGCGAGAGCCAGCTCTTTCACATGCAGTGATGCCGAAAGGCGTTTGAAACTATCCTCCTGTTAGTTGAAGTAAAGGAAGGAAATGGCTTTCACATGCAGTGATGCCGAAAGGCGTTTGAAACGAGTACAACTCGCGGGGTCTAGTTTGTCCTCGCTCTTTCACATGCAGTGATGCCGAAAGGCGTTTGAAACATAACAAGGTCGAAGTAGTGCTGATCATGGGAAAACTTTCACATGCAGTGATGCCGAAAGGCGTTTGAAACCAAGGCCTCAAGGGCATCATAAATGCCAGCTCGAATCGACTTTCACATGCAGTGATGCCGAAAGGCGTTTGAAACTCGATGAACTCGGCGCATCGCTCGAGAGCATGACCTCCTTTCACATGCAGTGATGCCGAAAGGCGTTTGAAACGAAGGGAGCGCAGTTCATTGTTACGGCGGCGCATTCTTTCACATGCAGTGATGCCGAAAGGCGTTTGAAACAATGGGGCATGTAGGACCAGAAAACCTGCCAGCTCCTTTCACATGCAGTGATGCCGAAAGGCGTTTGAAACATGTGGTGGAGTTGCCATGTCCACCCACTTTTTACTTTCACATGCAGTGATGCCGAAAGGCGTTTGAAACCGCGCGACCGGCTCGAATTCCACCTGTCTGCTCAGCCCTTTCACATGCAGTGATGCCGAAAGGCGTTTGAAACTTCCGTCTCCAGGGCCGTAGCTCCGATCGAAGCCTGCCTTTCACATGCAGTGATGCCGAAAGGCGTTTGAAACAATCATCGCCACACCTCGTACTCGACCGTCACAACTCTTTCACATGCAGTGATGCCGAAAGGCGTTTGAAACCCTCCGGGCACTCCGGAACCCGGATACGCAGCAATGCCCGACTTTCACATGCAGTGATGCCGAAAGGCGTGGGAAGTTATCCCCTCTCCCGAAGCTTCGGGAGAGGGGAAAAAGGGGTGAGGGCCAACCCCTGATGCCGCAAGGCACGAGAAACTTTCAGGCGAGCAGTCGAAATAGCGAATGGCGAATGGTGAAAGGCACATCAGCAACGCTTTGGGACAGCGGCGTGTCACTTCCGAGAGATGGCGAATGGTAAATGGCGAATGGTGAAAGGCACATCAGCAACGCTTTGGGACAGCGGCGTGTCACTTCCGAGAGATGGCGAATGGCGAATGGGGGAAGCAGCGAGTGGCGGGTGGGGAGTGGGCAGTTGCGCTACCGGTTGACGGGGAAAGAGATTATGATGGAACGGGTGTGTTTTGAATGGCGAGTTTTGCGAGGTGAGGGGTTCGCTCGGCGGGCAGCGTGCGTGGGCAGGGGGCGAGCCGATCGAGGGAGTTCAGGAAGGACGGGGTTATGGGGTATTGGTGGCTGGGGAGTCTGGCGGGTGCGGTGTTGTTGTGGCTGGCGTATTTCCCGTGGGGCATAGGTTGGCTGGGTTTTGTGGGGTGGGTGCCCTGGTTGGTTTTGGCGGTGGGTCGGGGGAGCGGGTGGCAGCGGTACGGGGCCTGTTATGTGGGGGGTGTGGTGTTTAGTGGTTTGGCGACGCAGTGGGTGCGGGTGGCGCATCCGCTGATGTATTGGGCGTGGTTGGGTTTTGCGGTGGTGTTGCCGGTGTTTTGGGTGGGGGTGTTGGCGGGGGTACGGGGTTTGTGGCGTCGGGGCGTGCCGCTGGCTGTGGGTTTGCCCGTGGTCCTGGTGGTGTGGGATTACATCCGGATGCATTTTCCGACAGGGTTTCCGTTTTTGGAGGCGTTGGGTTTGCGGCAGCGGATTGGCTTTGGGTGGTATTTTTTGGGGTACACGCAGCAGGATTTTCTGGGGTTTATTCAGGTGGCGGATGTGGGGGGGATTTATGCGGTGACGGCGTTGGTGGCGGCGGTGAATGGGTTGGCGGCGGACTGGGTGTATCGTGGGGGTTGGTGGCGGCGGCAGGGGCTGGTGGAGGCGGGGGGGCCGTCGGTTCGCTGTCTGAGGTATGTCAGTGCGGGGGTAGTGGCGGCGGTGGCGGGGAACCTGGTCTACGGCTACTACCGTCTGGGGGAGGCGGAATGGGAAGCCGGTCCGCGGGTGGCGGCGTTGCAAGGGGTGATCCCGCAGGAGGAGAAGAACGAGCGGGGGGAAACGCTGGTGCGGAGTTACCGGCGGCTGCACGAGGCGGCGTTGCTTCAGGAGGCGAGGCCGGAATTGATCCTCTGGCCGGAGACGTGTTGTCCGGTGGACTATTGCGAGGTGGCGGCGGGGGAGCAGCCGAGCGCGGACTTTGCCCTCTATGCTCAGCGAAGCCGGGAGGTGTTGCGGCGGTTCGATCCGGGGGTGCCGACGTTGCTGGGCCTCAACGCCCTGGTGTGGGAAGGGGGCCGGGAGTGGAAGTACAACTCGGCGTTGTTGCTGAGGCCGGGAGCGGAGCGCTTCGGACCGCGCTATGACAAGATGCACCTGGTGCCGTTCGGGGAATACATACCGTTCGGGGAATCGCTGCCGTTTCTGCGCCGTTTCAGTCCGTATCCGTACGAGTACTCCTGCCGGGCGGGGGAGCAGTGGACGCGGTTCCGCTTTACGGACCGCCAGGGGCGGAGCTGGTCCTTCGGCTGCCTGATCTGCTACGAGGACACCGACCCGGACCTGGCGCGGCAGTACGTGGCGGAGGAACCGGTCGATTTCCTGGTGAACATTTCCAACGATGGATGGTTCCGTTGTACGGAGGAACACGAGGAGCATTTGGCGATTTGTCGCTTTCGGGCGATCGAGTGTCGGCGGAGCGTGGTGCGGGCAGTGAACATGGGGATTTCGGCGGTGATTGATCCGCAGGGGCGTGTCATCGCCTTGCCCGCGGCGCAGTGGGAGCAGTCCAAGGGTGTGGAGGCGATTGTGTCGGCGGTGGTGCCGGTGGATCGGCGGGCGGCGCTGTATCCGCAGGTGGGGGACAGTCTGGTGGCGGTGCTGGCGGGTGGGTGGCTGGCGGCGGTGGTGGTGCTGCGGCGGCGGGGGGAGGAAGCGGACGCCTGACGGCAGAGAGCGGCGGCGAGGGGGCAGGATCAGGAGGAAGTGTTCGGGCCGTCGGGGGGAAGGAGGGAGTCGAGGAGGGCCTCTTCGGCCGCGAGCCACAGGGCGGGATGGTCGTAATAACCGGCGGCGATGGCGGCGCGGACGCGGGCGACCAGGGCGTGGCGGATGCCGTCGGGTCCCGGTGCTTCCGGGTGCTGGGCGGAGAGCGGCGGCGGGGCGGCAGGAGCGGCGTCAAGCGCGGCCAAAGCGGCGAGGACCCGTTGCCGGTGCTGCAACTGACAGGCTGCCGGATCGATCATGATCAAGTTTCTCCCTACCCCAAGGGGTGCATCCGCTGGCGGGCCGGTCCCGGCTGGGTGCTCCGGAACCGGAAGCTGTAGCCGGTTATGGTCCGCCCGCCGCTGGGATTGTTGCGCCTTTGTGGGGGCGGACGGTGCGGCGGCGTACCGTTTCGCAGCCGAAGCTGGCTGAGAGCACCGCCGTCTCATTCTACGCCTGAGTATCGACGGCGGGAGTGCCGGACCGCACAGTTTTTCGCGCCTCCGAGGCCCTCTTGCCGCCGAAGGCGTCCTGCGGCATGCGTTGCTCGGAGGTTGCCCAGGAGGCGGACCGTGCCGTGGCCGCCGCCCACTTCCCTGCTTCCGCTCGGCGATCCGACTCAAGAGCGCCCGCCCTCGCCCTGGCTTGACGGAAAGCGGCACGCCCTGACCCTGCGCGCCTGGCCTGGCCCCGTCCTCCCCGTTCCGCCCGTCCCTGGCTTCCCGTCGGAACAATCGTTCTCCGCCCGCCGGCGCTTCACTCCAGCGAACCTGCCCATCCTGCGGGATTTCCTTCGGAAAGCCGTGCCGACAGACGAAGGTTGCTCCCCACCCAGGGAAAGGCGAGCCTCCGGACGCAGCAGTCGATCGCCAGACTTGCTGGCAGCATAGCGCTTCGCCGCTGACAGCGCTAGAGCAATCAAGAGGCGGAAGGCACTTCGCGCCGCCAGCGGTGTTGCTACCCTTGGTAAAACTGGGACAACCTATCCGTGGCGGGGTTCGGCAGGAGAAGAGGCAGAGAGTGAAGGGAGCACAACAGGTGGGGAAGAAGAAGAGAGGAAGAGAAAGGGAGAAAGCGGAGAAAAGGGAAGGGCGCCGGCAAGCGTGACGGGCGGCAGGCTAGATCGCGTCGGTCGCGGGACGGGCGTGGTGTAGCTCTTCGAGGGCGTGGCAGAGGCGGTGGGGCAGCTCGGCGCGTTCGAGGCGGCAGTAGCGCCCCTGGAGGGGTCCGAGCCAGGCGTAGCGGGTGAGGTCTTCCAGGCGGTTGGCGACGATCAGGTCGGCCTGGGACTGGCGGCGCGACTGTTCGGCAATGGCCAGGAGTTCCTCGTCGGAGCGGCCGACTTCGAGTTTGAATTTGACGAGCCAGCCGCGGAAGTGCCAGGCGGAGCGGAAGCGGTCGATGAGCTTGGGCGTGGGGGTGAGGCGGAGCCAGACTTCGGGATAGGAGCTGGGGATTTTGGCGGCGGTGATTTTCTGCCAGGGTCCCTGCGGGGAAGGGCGGTAAGCTCCTTCGACCTGGTAATCGCTGACGGCGGCGGCATGAAGGATGGCGTCGAAGGAACCGCCGGGGATAAGCTCGGCGAGGCGGTGCTCCAGTTCGTCGAAGGTGCGGTAGGTGTGGAGGTGCCAGCGGGGTGCGTCCGCGGCGGGGACGGGCAGCTCGGCCAAGACGTGGGGGTGGGAGGTGACCAAGGTGACGTGGTGGCCGCGCTCGTAGGCCGCTGCCGCAATTGCGGCTCCGGTGCGGCCCGTGAACACGTTGGTGATCACCCGCACCTGGTCGATCGGCGTGTGGGTGTTGCCGGCGGTGATGAGCAGGTGCATCGGTCCAGGTCCTGGGAAGGCGGATCAGCAGGGGCGGGTCGGAAGCGGGGGGAAGTCGCCGGGGTGGCGGGGGGGCCGCCGGGCCGGGCTGCCGCTTGCGCCGGCGGGGCGAGGCAGCCTGTTGCGCCGCCGGGCCAGACCTGCCCGACCGCAACGGGAGGCGGCGGCCCGGAGCCTTCAGACGACAGGTTCCCACTTCGGCTCATATTCGCGGGACCAGAGCTGCTGGGCCTCTTTGTCGTGCAGGATGTGGCCATTGTCCGCCTGGCAGCGGAGGGAGCGGCCGACGCGGTGGGCGATGTTCCCCAAGTGGCAGGGCAGGGTGCTTTTGTGGGCCTCTTCGATCTCGCTGGTCAGCGTCTGGCCCTGGCGGATCGCTTCGAGGAAGTTGCGCACATGGACGGCGTCGCTGCCGCTGCCTTTGCTCTGGTGGCGGACCTTGCCGTCGAGTTCGTAGATGGTGAAGCTGGCGCCGCGGATTTCCAGCGTGCCCTTGTCTCCCGTGAAGAGGACATCCGGGGGCCGCAGGCCGGGCAGAGGATTGCAACTGGTGCCGTGCCAGACGATCTGCTTGTTATCCGGATAGAGGAAGGCGACGGTGTGGGTGTCCGGGGTTTCCTGGTCATCCTGGAAGTGGAAGCGTCCGCCGGAGGAGGTAACCTGGATGGGGTAGTCAGCTTGCAGACCCCAGCGGCACAGGTCGATCATGTGGACACCGTTGTTGCCGAGTTCGCCGTTGCCCCAGTGCCAGAACCAGTGCCAGTTGTAGTGGATGACGTTGCTGCGGTAGGGGCGGCGGGGGGCAGGCCCTTGCCAGAGATCGTAGTCGAGGTGGTCGGGGACCGGGGCGGCTTGACCGCGGCCAATGCTTCCCCGGCGGTTGACATACCAGCTTTGCGCTTGATAGACCCGGCCGATGGCCCCCTGGTGCAAGGCGGCGATCGCCTCCCGGATGATGGGCCAGCTCCGCCGTTGATTGCCCATCTGAACCTGGCGTTGATATTTGCGGGCGGCGGCGATCATCCATTCCCCCTCCGCAGGGGTGTGGCTGCACGGCTTTTCCACATAGACATGCTTGCCGGCTTTGCAGGCCAGGATGGTAGCGGCAGCGTGCCAGTGATTGCAAGTGGCCACCACGAGGGCATCGAGGGTTTTATCGTCCAAACATTTGCGGAAGTCCAGGACGCCAGTGGTGGAACGCCCCCGGACTTTTTGCACCTCCGCTACGCCTCGCTCCAGCCGTTGCCGGTCCACATCGCAGACATAGGCCACTTCGGCGTCCGGCTGCTGCTCGAAGGTGCGGGCCAAGCTCAGCCCCCGGCTCAAACCCATGACCGCGACCCGGACCCGTTCGTTAGCGCCGAGGACTTCCCCCGCTGCCCGCGCACTCAGCGCGCTGAAGCCCACACTCGCCGCCACACCGCCGACAAACTCCCGCCGCGTCAGTTGACCCATTGCTCCCCCTCCACACCTTGGGATTCCGCCTCAGGTTCCTCCCCACGGCTGACGGCTTTCCGCCCTTTCTTCTGCCTGTCCGAAGACACAGCCGAAGACACAACTCCGGGAAAGCTCCGCCCGCCGTCCCACGCTATTCACCCCTTCGATTGTAACCTTCCCCTGTCGGAGAACAAGGGCCTTCTCGGAAACGGGGCGTGCCGGTCCGATCATTCCCAGCGGATTCCTGGCGGCAAGCGGTCCGTGCGCTCTTCGAGACCCAGCCGGTGCAGCATCTCGCTCCCCCCTTTTCCCGGCGAAGGAAGAATCCTGCCCCCCTCTTTCTCTACGGAAAAAAATATGCCAGACTTGATGGTGATCCGTTCGTCAAGGGAACGGAGGCGGAAAACTCGGCAGGCTGGAACGGAGGAAGCGGGAGGAGGCGATGAGAGGGGAGGGGGCGATGAGGCGGCGACGGGCAATTCTGCTGGTCCTAGGGGGCGGGCTGTTGGTGCTGGGTCTGGTGCCAATGCCGGCGGCGGGGCAGCGGGCAGCGCGGCCAGACGCGAAGCAGTTGCCGGTGCTTCAGGTCCGGGGCCGGGTGCTGCGCCTGGCAGATCAGCCGCTCCAGAAAAAGAAGTTCCAGTGGGTCCTGTCCCACGCCTCCCAGCGGGGGCAGTCCGTCGAGGATCAATGGTCGGACTGGTTCGCTCTCCAGGGGAAAGATTGGGAGGCGATTCTGAAGGCGTATCCGAACAACTACCTGCGGAATTATCCGGTAGTGCTGGCGCTGAGCGTGCAGCCGGCCGCCAAGCCGACGGAAATCGAAGTCGAGGTGAAGGATGGGAAAGGGCAGGTGAGGTTGAGCCAGAAGGCGCGGCTGTTCGGTTCCCGCCTGGGGCTGCTGGTGTTCCCGGACGGATCGGGGAATTACGCGGTGGCGACGCAGGCGCAGTACAACCAGCGCTACTGGCAAGCCTTCGGGGCGAAGAAGGGGGAAGAGATGCCGCGGCTGTCCCGGCTGATCATCGTGGACCGGTACATCGGCGGGGATGACGATTATCAGGCGTGGGAGGAAGGGATCGGGCAGTTGGCGCAAGCAGGGTTCAGTGCCATCATGGTGCCGCCGTCGGAGTCGATCCGGGAGATTTTGGAGCGGCAGCAGGGGAACCGGCGCACCTCCTGGGCGGTGTACAATCCGCCGGGGTATGCCTTCGCATTCGATCCGAAGATCACGCCGGCGAGCATTGCGCAGTGGGCGAACGATCTGGCGGCCAGCTACCGCAAGGCGGGCTTTGCCCCGGAGGACATGGTCCTGTTGGCGATGTCCGATGAGCCAGGCTGGTATTATCCCCGGATGTTTCAGGTGGTGCGGGAGCAGCCGGCGGCGCTGGCGAGCTTCCGGCAGTATCTGCGGCAGCAAGGGTTGCAACCGCAGGATGTCGGAGCCAGGAGCTGGGAGGAGGTGTTTCCTTTAGGGCGTAGCGGGGCCAAGGAGCTACCGGCGCGCCGCCTCCACTACTGGACGGTGCGCTTCTACGCCTGGGCGTCGGCCAAGCATTTTGGGGATTGTGTCCAGGCGCTGGAGAAAGCCTTCTATCCCGGCCTGCCCGTGTTCACCAACTGGAACTTCTTCGCCGGCCGCTTCTATGTTCCTGGCCCGGTGGCGAACAATCCGGACAAGCAGCATCCTGATGCGGCGATGGGCGGCCACGATTGGTTCGAGTTTGCCCGGCTGCGCGGCGGAACCGTGCTGTGGACTGAGGACTGGTTCAGCGATGCCCAGGCGTATCAGTGGTCGTTCTACTGTGCCAAGCTCAGCAGCGCGGCGCGGGGGGCCGGTCTGGCCTTCGGCGGCTACGTCATTCCCCGCACCGCCGGCGACCGCCAGGGGGGCATCCTCCAGAAGGTGCTGTGCATCTTCGGCCACGGCGGCCAGGCGGTCAAATACTTCGTCTTCGGTCCGGAGTATAACTTCCCCGGCAACTGCTATTCGGAAAAAGCCCACCTGCTCCGGGAGCTGCGCCAAGCCCACGCGCTGCTCGCCCGTGCCGAACCGTTCCTCCACGCCGGCCGCAAGCCTGCTCCCCAAGCTGCCATCCTCATGCCGCGTTCCGCCCAGGTCTGGGATTGCCGCGAGATGGAGATCGCCAGGGGCATCAGCGATGCGACCAATACCCAGCTCAACCGGGCCACCGTCGATTACCTGGCGGAAGTGTTCGACCTGTATCTGGCCTTGCAGCATGCGAACATACCGGTGGCATTTGTGGAGGAAGACGAGCTGACGGCGGCGGGGCTGAAGCCCTACCGGGTGCTTTACGTCACGGCACCGAATGTGCCGCGGGAAGGGCAGGCCGCCCTCTTGGAGTGGGTCCGCTCCGGCGGCACGCTGGTCACCATCAGCAATGCCCTGACCGCCGATCGTTATGACGAACCGTGCCAGCTTGTGGCAGAAGCGACGGGGTTGCGGGAAGAGCCGCGGCAGCGCCTGCTGGTGGCCAACGCCGCCACGTTGCCCCAGGCCGGTACCCTGCTCCTGGGCGAAGCCAAACTTCCCGTCTACGGCCCGCGTGGTGCCATGTCCCCCTCTGCCGCTTCCACCGCCCCGCCTGCTGCCAAGGTCCACCTCCGCTTCAGCGATGACAAGCCCGCCTTGCTGGAAGCCGCCCTCGGCCAAGGCCGCCACTTCCACTTTGCCTTCCTGCCGGGGATAAGCTACTGGCGTTCCGCCCAGGGGACGCAAGACCGCCTGCCCGTGGGCTTCTCCGAACCCCTGCGGCAGTGGATCGCCTATCCCATCCGCCAGGCCGGCCTCACGCCGCCAGTCCGCGCCAACCGCCCGCTGGTGGAAACGCCCCTGCTCCTGTCCGACAAGGGAGCCGCCGTCACCTTGCTCAATTGGACTGGTGCCCCCATCGCCGAGTTGGAATTGACTCTCGCCTTGCCCTTCCGCCCCCAGCGGCTCTGGACGGCCTCCGGTGCGCCCGTCCAGCAGCACCACACCCCCGCCGGACTGGTCGTCCGCCTCCCCCTGGCCCAAGCCGACATCCTGCTGCTGGAACGCTAGAATGCGGCTGTTGTCGTGGCGTCCTTCACTACCTACAACAATAGTCCCTCCCCCACGGGTGAAGGCGGGAACTGTTCCTCCCCAAAGAAAGAAGGGGGAACTGTTCCTCCCCAAAGGAATGCGGGAGCGGCCTGGGAACCCTGGGAACTTGAGGGTTTCTGAAGGACAGAAGGATACGGCGGCGGCGATGCGGCATGGCGGGAACCCACCGGCGCGGGGCCGGTTTCCGCCGCAGCGAAACGTCGGCGCCCCTCCGATCCGGCAGCATCGCGGAAACCAGCGGCAGTGAGGCAAACGCTATGGCACACAAAAAGGGTCAAGGCTCGGTCAAAAACGGTCGGGATTCGCTCTCCAAGCGGCGGGGCGTGAAGGCCTTCGGCGGGCAATTCGTCACCACCGGCAGCATCCTCGTGACCCAATTGGGCACGCGCTTCCATCCCGGACGCTATGTCCGCCGTGCCCGCAATGATACCCTCTTCGCCCTCACCGACGGCACCGTCTACTTCGATCAGGGCGGCAAGCGGATCAACATCCTCCCGGTCGATCCCGAATGCACCGCGATCGGCTGAGGGTCGGCTGAGGAAAGAGTGCGGAGGGGAGTGGAGTTAAGCCCCGGTTCATCTGGAGGGGCTGGCGCTGGACTGGCCCTTGTCCTCCAAATCCAGCACGCGCGGAACGCCGGCCTGGCCAACGGTGAGTTTCCGCTTCCCCGGTGAGGCGGGAAGGCATACCCCTACCGCGGCCTTGGGCCGGGACCATTTCCGCCTCACAAAGCGCTGCTTTTTCCGGTGCTGTTTCTCCGGGCAGCGTGGCTTTTTCGGGACTATTTCCGGGGCTATTTCTACTTCCTCCTTCGGCGGGGCAGCGTGGCTTTTTCGGGACTAATTTCCTTCCCGCAGGGCGTCGAGTTGTCCCTGGCGCCAGCGCTGGAGCAGTTCGCGCACGCCGGCTCCGCGGGGGGAAGGCGTTGTCCAGTGGACAGCCGCCTGGACCTGGGGGAGGGCGTTGGCCACCGCTACCCGCAAGCCGCACAGCTCCAGAAACGTCAGGTCGTTTTCCGCATCCCCTACGCCGATGACCTCCTGGGGCGATAGCCTCAGTTGCTCCAGGAGCCGCTTCAAGCCGAAGGCTTTATCCACTCCCCGTGGCAGTACCATGACGGCATCCTTGTTCATGATGACTTCCAGGGGCAGACTGCTTTCGTCAATCACCTGGCGCACGGTGTCCTGATGGGGCTGAAAGGTGGCGACGATGACTTCCCCGGTGACGATCGGGTGCACGCCCCGCTGGTGCAGGGTCTGGACGAAGTCCGGCGGGGGCGGTTCGGCCAGCACCTGCTGCCGCTGCCGTTGCGGATCGTAGAGCACCGCCCCATTTTCCACCACGGCTTGCTCGAACAGTTCCAGCCGGTCGCACACCTGGAGCAATTCGGGCAGCACCCGGCCGGTGATCAAGAGCAGGCGCAAGCCGGCGGCGCGGGCCGCTGTCAGCTCCGCCCACACCTCAGCGGGGACCATGCCGTCGTGGGCGAGCGTTCCGTCATAATCCGTGGCCAGGGCACGCCAGCGCATGAGGACTCCTTCGGTTCCGCAAGGTAGATTTCGCTTGGTCTTCCGGAGGGCTGTCTCACTTGTGTCCCGTCCCGGAAGCGGAGAGGTAACCGCGGGACTGCATCCACTCGGCGGCCCGTTGCGGCCAGGTGGCGCAGGGATGGGGCACCTTGCGCATGCCGTAACCGTGGCCCCCGCTGGCATACACATGCAGCTCCGCTGGCACCTTGTGCTTTTTGAGGGCCAGATAAAGCGCCACGCTGCTCTCACTGCTGAACGGATCATCCGAGGAATGCACGAAGAACATCGGCGGGCTGGATTTGTCCGGCTGGAACTCCGGCTTGAGCTGCCCCTGTTGATCCACGAGCCAGGCGGGGTAAATGAGCAGGGCGAAGTTGGGCCGGCTGGAGGCGCGGTCGTGCTCATCCCGCGGCTCGTAATACCGCTTGGAGGCGAGGCAGGTCCAGGCCGTCAGGTTCCCGCCGGCGGAAAAGCCGATCATGCCGATCCGCTGCGGATCGATCCGCAGCTCCGCCGACCGGCTGCGCAACAGGGAGATGGCTCGCTGGGCATCCTGGATCATTGCCAGGTTCTCCGGCGTTTGGCCCGGCCGCTTCGGCACGCGGTACTTGAGCAGCGCCGCCGTGACCCCCAGCGAATTGAGCCAGGCGCACACCTGCGTCCCCTCGTGTTCGATGGCCAGAATGCTGTAGCCGCCGCCCGGCGCCACCAGCACCGCGCAGCCCGTCCGCTTCTCCGCCGGCGGCTGGTAGATCGTCAACGTCGGCGTTCCCACGTCCGTCAGCCGCTTGATCTCCAGCTGCCCCGGCTTGCTCTCCAGATACCGCTCCGGACCCACTTTTTGCTTTTCATCCGGCGGCTCACCCGGCCAGAGCGGCCAAACCGCTTCTTCCGCCCCCGCGGCTGATCCCCCCAGCCCGCAGCCCGCCAGAATCACCACCGCCGTCCATATCCGCGCTGCTCGGCTCATGGCTACTCCTCCCCACAACGCCTTGCTCTGGGCCAACCCCTGGACTCCTCGGAAATCTCAGATGTTTCCAGAGATCACCCCTCGGTTTCCCTAGCGTTCCGGCATGCTGTTTTCCGGCATGCTATTACCAGATACGATCCGGTCCAGCCGCGGACCAGCCAGTTCACCAGGCTGCACCGTTTCACCAGGCTGTACCCCTCCCCAGAGAGAAAGCCGCCAGGGCAGCGGACGCCGAGCGGACACGGAGCAGCAGGGGAAAACGGCAACGTCAAGCGGGGAAGGAGGCTGACCGGACACGAGCAGAGGCAGAAACGGCTACAGGAGGGAAAAAGGGAAAAAAGGGAGGAAAAAAAGAGGCTCCACCGGTTGTGCCGGCGGAGCCAGACCTACACTTGCGGCGGTAGGATTTGAACCTACGACCTCCAGGTTATGAGCCTGGCGAGCTGACCGGGCTGCTCCACGCCGCGTCAACTTGTCAATGCATCGGTAGTGTAGGACCCTGAGTGTCCCGTGGCAAGGGGGGCGGTGCCCTCATCCCCCGACCCTTTCTCCCACGCTGGGGCGGTGCCCTCATCCC
>NZ_JACEFB010000024.1 GCF_013694095.1 Thermogemmata fonticola
CTCCGCCTGGGGTGTAACCAGATTCTCTGGGGGTGGGGGCTGAACCCGCGAGGTGTTTCCCCAGACTAGCAGAGCTGCCCGGCAGGGAACTCCCAGAGAATTTGGTTGCACCCTCCGCCTGGGGTGTAACCAGATTCTCTGGGGGTGGGGGCTGAACCCGCGAGGTGTTTCCCCAGACTACCAGAGCTGCCCGGCAAGGAACCCCCAGAGGATTTGGTTGCACCCACTCAAACCACCAAGCTGAGCGCTGGCGGAGGATGCCGGTGCTCAAGCGACACTTGTTACACCCTATCTCTTTCTCTTGCCCCTAGGCTCGGAGGGAAGCAGGTCGGTCGATCTAAGGGGACTCCGATTCCTGAGATTTCAGTTTCTGAGACGGCCCGCGGGGGTCCAGCCTTTGCCTTCCACGTAGAAGGGGTGTTCCGGGGTGGTGCGGATCAGTTCGCCGTTGGGGAAGTGGAGGTGCAGGATACGCCCCGTGCGACGGCAGGTGGCTGCGACCGGCTTCCAGGCGACCGCCACCTGCGCCTCCGCTTCGGCTCCCAACCGCGCCGCCACTGCATCGTCTTTGCAATCGATACAACCGTCGGTCCGCCCTAGCGGATCCACCACTTCAGTTGGTGGCGGATCGGTTGTTTTGGACGAAGTCAGGACTGTCACAGTTCCACGTCGAGCAACCAGAATTGTCCTTCCTCTCCCGCAACAGCCAAGGGACCAGAGGGGCTGAGAAATTGGATCACTCGGACTGAGAAGCCAACACAAACCAATTCTCGAACCTGTCGATGGGCAAAATCAACCTCAAGCAATGTCCCGCCCGGCGTTGAGTACAAGATGAGGTCGTCATTCACAGGACACAGGGCCGGGTACCAGTTTCCGGTGTGTGGACCTTTGGGGCAGATTTGGTATAGTTCGGGTTTGGGAGGCAGAACCGGGGCGCTCTGTATGATAAAGTCGATTCCCAGTTGACCACGCACGGTCAGTGATTCTGTGCGGCCATCCCTAATCCGGACTACTTTTCCGAGGTCTGCCATCACGTCCTCCGTCCGTCCATGCGGCAGTACCATTCCCATTTCATGCCGCAGGAGGAAAACGAAGGCGTAGCTGCCTGATGGAGAAGCCATGGTAGCCCACAGGTCAGCCTTTTCCGCGAAAAGGACTTCGTCCAGCAAGTCGGCAGTGAGATGTTCGCCCCTTGGAGTAATGGCGAGTCGACGGTACACACCGCGCCCCACCTCGCCCAGGCCGATGGAGAACTCGCGTCCGCTGGGGTGGGGGCTAAGGCATCCTATGATTATAGGGGGGTCAGTATCTTCGTCAGTGAAGTTGAAGGGTGGATAGGGGGTAAGATCGTGTGCATTCAGGTTAACGCACAATCCTCCCAGTGGTACTCCGATTCGTTCGTCCTCCAGGAAGAAGAAAGGATCGTTGCTCAGTGGAGAACTGGAGGTCTCAGGAATACGGTGTGTGAGGGGTGGTTCGCCGCCGGACAGGTCAAGGAGGCACACCTCCAAGAAGTTGCTTCCATACTTCCCATCGCTGCGGCTCCATTGACCATCGGCGATGAACAGGCGGGAACCATCCTTCGCCACCGCCAGACGGCGAGAGTCGCTCAGCTTTCCACGCGGGCGTAAAACCTCCTGAAAGGCTGGGGTAGCTAACTCTGGTTTTTCAGCGAGTGGACGGATTGTGCCGCTCGCCTCAAACTCATAGATCGTTTTATCCTCCGTGAGGAAAAGCCCAGTTCGGTTGCTGAGCCGGTACAGGTGCATGATGGGGCAGGAGAGGGTCTGCCGTTTCCGAATGCCCTGGTATAGCATGATTACTCTCCCTCTCTATTTTTCTGGCCGTATACCTAGGAAACAGTTACCCAGTAAATTGGAGCGTGATCCACTGCGGACATTTGAAGTCCTGATTGTAGATGACTTGGATAGCAGCCTGGCTTCCCAGCAGTTGCTTCAAGCTGAGAAGGCGGAGAGTGCAAGCAGGGCACGGCCCGCCGTAGTGGGGGCTGCTGTTGAATACCCCGTCAACCACAAATGTAAGTTTCCCGCTCCAGAGCGGCAGGAGGCCTGAATCTTCGAGCAGAAGCAGATCGAGCAGGCGGCAGAACGCCTTCGCCTCAGCATGTGGTGTGGCATCATACCTGATCCAGTTCCCTAGGCTCCGAGGGAGGGCGGCGATCAGTTCCTGAATGAGCGCTTGCTCGCGGGCATCTGGGGTATCTGCGAGTCTCGCTTTCAGTTTGTTTACAAGTTGTTCGTAGAAGGCCTTGTTATACCTGGGACTTAGGCTGTAATTCATTAACCCTTCGTTAGCGAAGCCATGAGTGATGATTGTACTTCCGCTGGAGGGAGTGAACACGAGGGCACATCCAGCGTCCTTATTCAAACACATCTCGAGGGTCGTATCGTTGACGCGTTGTGAGGTAGGTCTCAAGCTGCGATTCTGGGCTTGATACTGTTGTCCGATGTCCTTCTCGTCCGCATTACTCCAAGCGATGCTTACCCCTGCGGGCGCAGCGGCACCATTCCTCTTGATGGTGTACGCATTATGTGCCCAGGCGGCGAAGGACCAGGTGTCGTCGCCGACGAAGTAGGTACGGTAGTCTGCGACGCGGAGGTTGTAGACCACCTCCCACGCGCCGGTGTCGTCCACCTCGCTCAGCGGCACCCACCATAATCGCAGAGATCAGCCTTGACTTGTGACTGTCAGTAGCTCAGGCCAGGCGATACTCAGCGGGGCACGTCATGGGCGCCAAGATCAGCTTGGACCGAACACTGTCAGTGCTTCAGACCCTCCACCACCAGCGGCGGCCCCCCTGTCGCCCAACAGCGTGAGGAGCCGATCGGCGGCCTTGCGACGGCTAAGCTCCAGGGACCGGCAGGCGATAAAAGAGAGGAGAAAGGCGTCGTGGTAGGTGGAGAAGAGGGGTAAAAAGGAGATTACGGAGAGTGATTAAGTGAGGTAAGGAAAGAAGCGAGGAAGAAAGGGGGGTGTTCGCCAGGGGAGGGAGGAAAAGTATAATGCGGTTGACGGAGTGAACCCTGCCTCTTCACAATGGAGTGATGCCTTCAGCGGTTTGCCGCGGCGATGCCGTCCAACGGGGTTTGCTGCGGCGATGCCGTTCCAGGGGTTTCCCCAGGGGAGTTGGCACCATTGAGGACTTTCCAAGGGAAGGATGACAGCCAGGGTTTCCCCCAGGAGGGGATGGCATTCAGGGTTTCCCCCGGAAAGGCTGTTTTCCAGGGGACATTGGGTCTGAGGGTTCAGCGCCTCGGGCGGGCGGAGTATCGCCTGTCGGCTCAAGGGGGCGCATCTTCTAGGCATTGCGAGAGGGACAGTTCGCCATGGTAGCCAGGAGTCGGTGGGTGGCTCGGATTGTGGTGGTATGGCTGCTGGGATTGGTGTGGGGCACGGGCGGTGTTCAGGCGGCGATTGTGCCGGACGATCCCCGCGGTCCTGGCAAGCCGTACTTGATTGCTATCGGCGTGGGGACGTTCAGCGATCCGGCGATTCATCCCCGTCCGACGGCGGAGGCGGATGCCCGGGCTTTGCATGCCCTGCTGCGCGATCCGAAGGTGCTGGGGATTCCTCCGGAACGGGCGGTGCTGCTGACTGCTCCAGAGGCCACGCGGGACCGGATCGTCCAGGCGGTGGACAAAGGGCTGCAAGCCACCGCGTCCGGCGACCTGCTCATTCTGGCCTTCTTTGGGCGCGGCGCGGCCGTGGGGGACAAACCCTGCTTCTTCACCGCTGACACCCGCTGGAAAGACCGGGCCAAAACCGCTCTGACCGTTGTCGATCTGGAACCGGCTTTCAAGAAACTCAAAGGCCAGAAACTGCTGGTGCTCATGGATGTGTCCTACCGCGGGTTTGAGACCGGCGGGGAGAAGGTCGTCGAGCCGAACGTGAGCGACTACCTCAAGCTGGTCTTCGAGGATGTCGAGCGGGAGGACAATTCTCTGCCGGTGGAGCGGACCCTCATTTTCGGCAACCTGCCGTTCCGCGAGCCGCTCAGCCAGGGGAACCACGGTTTGTTTTACCAGGTGCTCGCCGCCGGCTTGAGCGGCAAAGCTGACGAGAAACCCTATCATCAGGGGTACGAACCGGACGGGCTGGTCACCATTCAGGAGCTGGCCGCCTATCTGGAAAAGGAGATTCCCAACGCGGCCCGCGTCATCGGCAAGACGAATAAGGAAAAGGAGCTGCAACCTTACATACTGGGGCATCAGAGCAGCCACTACTGGGTCAGTTTCCACGCCCCGGTGCAGGAGGCGGTGCAGAAGCGTCTGGAGGCGCTGGAGGCTTCGGCCCGTAAGGGGGACGTTCCCGCTGCCGCTGCTGCCGAGGGCCGCTTCCTCCTCTTCCGCATGCCCCGTCTCAAATGGCAGCAGGAGCTGCGCAAGGCGTACCAGAACCTGGCCGACGGCAAAGCCCGCTGGGATGAAGTCGATCTGATCCGCCAGTCGCTCAAGGCCTCTCTGGTCCTGCCCCGCGAGGAAGCCGAACGCTACGCCAACAAGGTGAGCGCTTTTGTCCAGGAAATCAGCGGGCGCTACATCAAGCCGGTCTCGCCGGGCGAGCTGACTGCCGCTGCCATCCGCGGCCTGTATGCCCGGGCGGAAGAAACCCTGCCCGCCGATCTGGACGAAGCCCTGAAAAACCCCAAAGAGCTGAGCCGCGAACGCCGCTTGGAGCTGCTCACCGAGGCCCGCTTGCGCCTCGGCCGGCGCGAGGACCTCGACGGCGACAAGGCCGTGGACCTGTCCCTGGTCATGGCTTGCGCCAGCCTCAACGACCGCTACACCAGCTACACCGACCGCGAAAGCGTGCTGCGCCTCCAGAGCCAGCTCCGCGGACGCTTCCCCGGCGTCGGCATCCAAATCCGCCGCGATGCCGTCCGCGACGGCCTCCTCGTTGCCACACCCATCAAAGACAGCCCCGCTCACAAGGCCGGCATCCAGGCCGGGGACCTCATCACCGAAATCCGCCTGGAAGTGGACAAGACCGGCAAACCCCTCCAGCCCGACGCCCCGCGCGTCTTCTCCACCAAGGGAATGAAAACCGAAGAGGCGGTCAACCTCATCCTCGGCGCTCCGGGCACCCCTGTCACCCTCGTCGTCCAGCGCGAAGGGCATGACAAACCCCTCGAATTCCGTATCAACCGCAACTTCGTCCTGGTGGAAACCGTTCACGGCGTCCAGCGCGACGGCCACGCCAACTGGACCTTCTACCTCGATGAACGCTACAAGATCGCCTACATCCATCTCAGCCAGTTCATCTCCGTCGATTTGGATGACGACGGCGTGGAAGAGTTCGGCACCTTCAGCGATCTGAAAAAGGCCATCGCCGCTCTGAAGAAGCAAGGCCTCAACGGCCTGATCCTGGACCTGCGGGACAACCCCGGCGGCTATCTCTCCTCCGCGGTCAACATCTGCGATCTGTTTGTCGGCAAGGAGACGATCGTCACCGTCCGTCCGCGTGTGGGGCGCGTGCGGGAATACCGGGGGCGCAGCGAAGGGGACAAGAGCTTCCCCATCGTCGTGCTGGTCAACCGCAACAGTGCCAGCGCCAGCGAGATTGTCGCCGCCTGCCTCCAGGATCACGGTCGCGCCACCATCATCGGCGAACGCACCTACGGCAAGGGGAGCGTGCAGGACGTGGTCCCCTTCCGGCCCACCGGCGGCGAACTCAAATACACCATCGCTCGCTACTATCCTCCCAGCGGGCGCAACATCGACAAACTCGCCACCGAACAGGACCCGGCCATCAAAGACTGGGGCGTCACTCCCGACGAGGGGTTTGAAGTCAAACTTTCCGGCGACGAACTCAATGACTGGTACGAATATGTCCAGGACCTCCACATCATTCCGCCGCCGGGCAAAACTCCGCCGCGCGTCAATCCCGAAAAAGACAAGCAACTCCGTGCCGCCCTGGACCACCTCCGCGAATTGATCCGGGCCGTCGGCAAAGCCCCGGCGGATAAGTAAAATACATCCGGACCGTCCAGTACCCGCTCCGGAACCCCCGCCCGTTCCGGAACTCCCGCGGCAAACGGCGCCCGCTCCGCCGGCCGGCGTGTCCACGGGCCGGCCTGCGTTCCCGACTCCCTTTCCCCATCTTGCGGAGGAACCTGGCCATGACCATGACTTTCGCGGAAGAAACCCGGCGTGAATTCCTGCACGACAGTCTGACCGCGGCGGCTGCTGCCACCCTCGGCGCCGGTTCGATCCTGGCCGCTCAGGACCAGCAACCCGGCGAAGGACTGCCCCGCCGACCCCTCGGACGCACCGGCGTGCGCGTCTCCATCCTCTGCCTTGGCGGCTGGCACATCGGCGACATCCGCGACAAAAAAGAAGCCATCCGCATCATGCACGCCGCCCTCGATCAGGGCATCAACTTCTTCGACAACTGCTGGGATTACCACGACGGCGGCAGCGAAGAAATCATGGGCCAAGCCCTCGCCGCCGATCAGGGCAAATGGCGCAAACAGTGCTTCCTCATGACCAAAGTCTGCGCCCGCGATGCCAAGGGCGTCCGCCAGCAGGTCGAACAGTCCCTCCGCCGCCTCCGCACCGACGTCATCGACCTCCTGCAAATGCACGAAATCAACTGGGACAACGACCCCGAATGGGTCATCGAACAGGGCGGCCTGGCCGAATTGCTCCAGCTCCAAAAGGAAGGCAAAGTCCGCTTCGTCGGCTTCACCGGCCACAAATCCCCCCACATCCACCTGAAAATGCTCCCCATCCACCGCTGGGATACCGTGCAGATGCCCATCAATGTCTGCGACCACTTCTACCGCAGCTTCGTCCACGAAGTGGTGCCGGCGGCCCGCAAGGCCGGCATCGGCGTCATCGGCATGAAAACCATGGGCGGCGGACGCACCGAGGGCAAAATCGTCGCGGCCGGTGTCGCTACCCCCGAAGAATGCCTCCGCTATGCCCTCTCCCAGGATGTCGCCTCCGTCGTCAGCGGCATCACCTCAATGGACATCCTCCAGAAGAACCTCGCCGTCGCCCGCAACTTCCGCCCCCTCACCGCCGAGGAAATGCAACGCCTCGCCGCCAAAGTCAAACCTCATGCCGGCGATGGACGCCACGAACGCTTCAAATCCACCATCGACTTCGACGGACCCTACCACCGCAAGCAGCACGGCTTCGACTGACGCCGCCATGCCAGTCCGCCTCCAACTTCGGCACCCCCCTTCGCTCCGGCGGGCAATTGCTGTTGCACGCCGGCCCCGCTCGCCGCTACCATAGCGGTCCGATAGCCAGCGGTTCGACAGCCGCGCCCGTATCTTCGCGATCGAAAATCCGCCGCCGGCGCCCGGCCCGCTGGCCGGCCCTGCTGCGGCTTTCCCGCTGATTGGCCTTTTGGGAAAGGAGTCCCCCGCCGATGCCTCCCCTCCGTGTAGCCATCCTCGATGAAGAGCTGCCTTATCCCCCGACTTCCGGCAAGCGCATCCGTACCTTCGAATTGCTCCGCCGGCTCGCCCGCCGCCATCACCTCACCTTCTTTGCCCACCGCCACGCTGACCCCGCCGAAACCCTCGCCGCCCAGGAGGTCTTCCACGACCTGGGCATCCGCACCGTCGTATTGGAACGCCCCCTGCCCCCCAAAGCCGGACCCGCCTTCTACGCCCGCCTCGCCCGTAACCTCCTTTCCCCGCTCCCCTACTCCGTCGCCCTCCATGCCGCCCCCGCTTATGTCGAAGCCGTCCGCCGCTTCGCCCTCCGCCACCCTGTCGATCTCTGGCATTGCGAATGGACGCCCTATGCCCACATCCTCCGCGCCGCCTTCGGGACCGAGCTGCGCCAGCTTCGCTGGACCGTCATGGCCCACAACGTCGAATCACGCATCTGGCAACGTCTCGCCGCGGTCGAACGCCATCCCCTCAAGCGCTGGTACATCCGCCAGCAGCACAGCAAATACTTCCGCTTTGAACAATGGGCTTACTCCCACGCCACCCTGCCCATTGCCGTCAGCGAGACCGATGCCCGCCTAATCCGGGAGCAGTTCGCGGACCGCCCCGTGGCCGTCGTGGACAACGGCGTGGATGTCGAAACCTTCCGGCCCCAGCGCGATGTGGACCGCGACCCCTATCACCTCCTCTTCCTCGGCAGTCTGGATTGGCGGCCCAATCTCGACGCCGTTGAGCTTTTGCTCGAACGCATCTTTCCCCCCGTTCTGGCCCGTGTGCCCCGCGCCCGTCTCTCCATCGTCGGACGCCGGCCCCCGCACTGGCTCCGCCAACGCTGCGCCCGCCTCCCCAACGTCCACCTCGTTCCGGATGTCCCGGATGTCCGCCC
The DNA here is from genome assembly GCF_013694095.1 of Thermogemmata fonticola. Classification (NCBI taxonomy): domain Bacteria; kingdom Pseudomonadati; phylum Planctomycetota; class Planctomycetia; order Gemmatales; family Gemmataceae; genus Thermogemmata; species Thermogemmata fonticola. The sequence goes on from NZ_JACEFB010000024.1 coordinate 8,313, forward strand.
TTTCCTCGCCTCCTGCGGCCTCCTGCTGGTCCCCCTGCGCGTCGGCGGCGGGACCCGCCTGAAAATCCTCGAAGCCCTCGCCTGCGAAACTCCCGTCCTCACCACCCCCCTCGGCGCCGAAGGACTCGACCTGCTGCCGAACGAACACCTCCTCCTCGCCGACACCCCCGAAGACTTCGTCCCCGCTATCCTCGACGCCTTCCACCGGCCCCTCCCGCTCCAGGACATGGCCGCGCACGCCCGCCTCCATATCCTCCAGCGCTATAGCTGGGACCTCCTGGCCCAACGCCTGGACCTCCTCTGGCAGCAAACCGCCTCGGCTGCCCCGCACCCCACCGCCTCCCTCGCCACACCCCCTCCTTCCGTCCCTCCCGCACCAGCCGATTTGTAACGAAAATACCGGAACACCAATCCCAACCCTTCCCTCCCTCGTCGGAACTAATGTTACCGGTATTTCCCGGATGTTCCCAAAACGCGAGAGGAACTGCATTCCTCTCCCCGATTGGTTTCTCGACAGGAGTTTCTGCCATGACACGCTGGAAGAAGTGGGCCTTGGCCGCGGGGGTCGCCGCCTTGGGGATCGCCTCCGGTGCGGGACTCGACCGCCTCACCGCTACCACCACGGCCCCGGCCGCCGCCCAAGACCTCAAACCCGCCGTCCAACTCCCCATCACCCGCGTCGTCCTCTTCAACAGTGGCGTCGGCTACTTCGCCCGTTCCGGTGAGGTCAGCGACGATGCCCGGGTCGATCTGACCTTCCGCGAGGAGGACATCAACGACCTGCTCAAAAGCATGACCCTGGAGGACTTCGGCAACGGCCGTATCGACGCGGTCAGCTACGACTCCCGCGAGCCGATCGCCCGCACCCTGGCCAGCTTCGCCATCAATCTCAACGGCAACCCGACCTTCGCCAACATCCTGACGCAGATGCGAGGGGAGCGGGTGGAGGCGACGCTGGCCCCCACGGCGGTCAACCAGCCGGGGAAGTTGACGGGGGTGATCGTGGGGGTGGAGAAGCAGAAGGCACCGGCGGGCAACACCACCATCGACGTGGAGGTGCTCAATTTGTGGTGTGCGGAGGGTCTGCGAGCGATCAAGCTGACGGAGTTGCAGCAGTTGAAGTTCCTCAATCCGCTGATCGAGAGCGAGTTCCGCCGTGCGTTGGAGGTGCTATCGTTGTCGCACGACACGCAGAAGAAGGCGGTGTCGCTGTATTTTTCGGGCAAGGGGAAGCGTCGGGTGCAGGTGGGGTACGTGATGGAGTCGCCGATATGGAAGACGAGCTATCGGCTGATACTGGACAAGGAGGACAAGGAGCCACCGTATTTGCAAGGGTGGGCGTTGGTGGAGAATCCGACGGACGACGACTGGGAGAACGTGCGTTTGGTGTTGGTGTCGGGCCGTCCGATTTCGTTCAAGATGGACCTGTACAATCCGCTGTATGTGGAGCGTCCGACGGAGCGGTTGGAGCTGTTCTCCTCCCTGCGGCCGGTCACCTACCGCAGCGGGTTCAAAGATGACAAGCAAAGGGGTGCTCTGGCCGAGGCGGACATGGATGCATCCCCGTCACTGCAAGGTCGTTCTGGTGCGCTTGCCCAAGGACTGGGTGCGGCGCCTCCGGCACCAGGTGCCGTGGTCCCGGCGATGGATCGCGGTGATGCCCTGCGCCGCAGCGTGCAGGAGCGGCAGAACGAAGCCTTCGCGCGTGAGACAGCTGCGGACCTTGGCCGCCGGTTGGCCACGGGAGCGGTCGGCAGCGCCGCCACCGCCGCCAACCTCGGCGACTACTACCAGTACATCATCCAGCACCCGGTGACACTCGCCCGTCAAAAGAGCGGCATGTTCCCCATCGTCACCAAACACATCCAGGGACAACGCGTCTCCATCTACAACCAAAATGTGCAAAAAACACACCCCCTCCGTGGTCTGAAATTCAAGAATACCAGCGAGGCGTATCTCAATCAAGGACCGATCACGGTCTTTGAAGGGAGCACCTATGCCGGTGACACACGGATTCTGGATGTCAACAAGAATGAAGAACGCCTCTTGTCCTATGCGATTGATCTGGGGATGGAGGTGGATCCGCAGGTGGGTCCTGGTACACAACAGATCACCAGTGTACGGGCGGTCAAGGGGATCATCACCACCACGACGAAGTTCACGGAGGAGAAGCGCTACCGGATCATCAACCGGAGCGAGCAGGACCGGGTGCTATTGATCGAGCATCCGAACCGGAGCAATCAGCAGTTCCGGCTGGTGGAGACGGACAAACCGGTGGAGGAGACGCCGGAGTTCTACCGCTTCCAGACCTCGCTCAAGAGCGGCGAGACAAAGACCTTCACGGTCAAGGAAGAGCGGGATGTCCGCACAACGGTGCAGTTATCGAATTCGAGCGATGATCAGATCCGCTATTTCATCAGTCTGTCGCAGTCGAGTCCGACCCTGAAGCAGAAGCTGCAAGAGGCGTTGACGCTCAAGGGTCAGTGGGATGCGGTGCGGCGGGAGTTGCAGCAGGTGGTAGCGGACTTGCAGCGGCTCCATGCGGATCAGGACCGGATTCGCAAGAATCTGCGGGAGACGCCATCGGAGGCGGAGGTGTACAAGACGTATCTGAAGAAGCTCAACGATCAGGAGAAGGAGATTGACGGTTTGACGGCGAAGCAGAAGGAGTTGATGGCGCAGGAGTTCCAGGCGCGCAAGCGTTACGAGGACTACCTGGCCAACCTCTCGGACTGACAACTGCCTGAGCCGGCACTGCTCTGTGACATCGCCCTGGCAGTCCGATCTCGGAGCCAAGAGCCAACCCCCTTTGCGCAACCCCGGCGGCAATCCTGCCGGGGTTCCTTGTTGACCCGCCCCTCCTCTTCCCCAAGCGTTGGGATCAATTCTTGTTGGTTCGACAACGTCCACACTGACGGAGTCAGGAACAAGTCATCGCGCTGGACATTTCTTACTCATAGTGTATAATTGAATAGAAAAGGTCTCGGCTGTCAAACGTCTTCAGCAGCTTGGAGTCTTCCTCCCCAGCATCCTGCGGTGAAGCCCGGCCACCCAGTCCACAGGTGTTGCGCCAGGAACCGAGGTTCCTTTCGGGGTGGAGATGGTTCCAGGCAGTGAGGCCGTTCCCAGCAGTGAGATCGTTCCCGAACGTCAGGCCGTTCCCAGCAGTGAGTTTGATCCGGGAAGCGAGGCCGTTCCAGGGACGGAGGCAGGGATGAGCCGTATGTTACCACACGCGCTGGCCGTCGATGTACACTTGCTCGACCTGCAATTGGCGGTTCCAGACGACTACATCGGCGATTTTTCCGACCTGAAGCGAGCCGTAGTCACGCTCCAGTCCCAGGATGCGGGCCGGTGTCAGCGAAGCCATCTGCATGGCCAGATGGAGCGGGATTCCCGCTTGCTGATGGAGGGTGCGCACGCCGTGATCCAGTCCCATGACGCCGGAGGCCAGAGCCGAGCCGTCGCGCGTCAATCCCACGCCGTCCGCCTTGCGCACCGGTTCCCCGCACTCGGCTGGGCCGAAGATGTAGTCGCCATCGGGTTGATCCACCGCCCGCATGGCATCGGTGACAATGGCCAGTCGCTGAGGCCCTTTGATCTTGAAAGCCAGTTGCAGGAGTTCGGGTGCCAGATGCCGTCCATCCGCGATCACCTCGGTGGTCAGCTCGTCGAAGTAGAGGGTGGCTTCCAGCACCCCGCCGCGCATGGGGTAGGTTTGCGACTGTCGCAGGCGGGCGCGGTCCGACATGGCACAGAAGAGATGATCCACATGGCGGGCGCCCCAGGCCAAAGCCGCCTGAACCTGGCCGAAGGTGGCATGGCTGTGGCCCACGTTGAAGCGGACTCCGCGGGCAGCGTAATCCCGGACCACTTCGCCGAGACCCGGCAGTTCTGGAGCGATGGTCACCGTCAGGGGCAGGCGGCGGTGATAATCGAGCAAGGCGCGGGTGTCGGGGTCCTCCGCAGCCAGGAACTCCCGATCCGGGTGGCAACCGCGCGCCGCACGGGCGAAAAAGGGGCCGTAGAGATGGGCGCCCACAAGACGTGCTCCTCCGGTGTCACTACCATAGAGCTGGGCACAGCATTCGAGAAACCGGCGGTAGTCGCTGCGGCGGGCGACGGTGCTGGTCGGGGTGAGCCGGGTCGTGCCGTGGCGGGCATGGCAACGGCAGACGGTGCGGAATGCCTCCTCGCTGCCATCCATGAAGTCGGCCCCATCCCCGCCGTGGACGTGCAGGTCGATCAATCCCGGCCCGACGTAGCAGCCGCTCACATCCACGACGGTGGCTCCCGCCGTGGGGACCTGTCCCACCGCTTCGATCCGGCGGCCTTCCCAGCGGAGCGCACCCGGCTGCAAACCCTCCGGCAGGATCAGCGTGGCGTTGGACAAAACCGTAGCCATAGGATAGAATTCCTGTAATATGTACACGGGTTCAGAATCAACTCGACGGCGTGCGAGTCCCCTGCTTCCTTCACCGAAGGGTGTAAAACCTGGGTGGGCAGGCGGGAGGAGCCGAAACATCTGCGAGGGGTGAAGGCCATCATGGCACGGCGGAAACTGGCAGGCTTGCGGACGATCGTCACCGGGGCATCCCAGGGCATCGGGCGGGCTTTGGTCGTGGAAGCGGCCCGGCGCGGCATGCGCGTGCTGGCAGTGGCCCGATCGGCCCCCTTGCTGGAAGAAGTGGTGCAGGAGGTGCGCCGCGCTGGCGGTGAGGCGGTGGCCTGCGTCGCCGATGTGACCCGCCCGGAGGACAGACAGGCCATTGTCACTGCCGTGCAGCAGCACTTTGGCGGCCTGGATGTGCTCATCAACAACGCCGGAATTGGAGCCACCGGCCACTTCATGGACTCCGACCCCCAGGTGCTGCGCCAAATCTTTGAAACCAATTTCTTCGCCCTGGCGGAGATGATCCGCATCTGCCTGCCGCTTTTGCGAGCGGGCACCACCCCGGCCATTGTCAACATTTCCTCGGTGCTGGGCAAGCGGGCCTTGCCGGCGCGTTCCCTCTACTCGGCCAGCAAGTTCGCCGTGGCCGGTTTCAGCGAAGCCTTGCGTGCCGAGCTGATCAAGGATTCCATCGACGTCATCGTCATTAGTCCCGGCCTGACCCGCACCAACTTCTCGCAGAACATGTTGGAACAGAAGGCCCGCCTGCCCCTGGATCACCTCCGCGGCATGAGTAGCGAGGAAGTGGCAGCGGCCACCTTGCGGGCCTTGGAGAAAGGACGGGTCGATGTCACTCTGACCTGGCGCGGCCGGCTTCTGGTGTTGGTCAATCGCTTCTTTCCGGGGCTGGTGGACCGCCTGGCCCGCCGCACCGTCCGCCGCTTGTTCGCCGACGAAATTGCCCAGCGCCAGAAACGCTCCTGAGCCGTTCTTCAGTCGAAGGTCACAAACGGGCGAAGCTTCTCCAGCGTCTTCGGACCGATACCGGGCACCCGTCGCAAATCCTCCAAACTGCGGAAGGGACGCTCCGAACGTGCCAGGATGATCCGCTGAGCCAGCACTGGTCCGACGTTGGGCAGCCGTTGCAGCTCCGCGTTGCTCGCCCGGTTGATGGCGATCGGCGGTTCCCCCGGCTGAATCTTGCGCACCCCCCCAGCCCGCAGTGCCGTGGGAGCAGGAGCGGCTCGCGCTCCGCCGGGGGGACCAGAGGTCCCCGGAGCTTCGGGAAGGTACGCCGGCCCCGCTTCGCTCCCGCCCGCTTCCAGACTCGATGCGGAAGCCCCCGTCGCTTCCAGCATCGGTCCGTTCCCCAGATGACTGCCCTGCGCCACCTCCTGGAGCTTCCGCGCCGTCATGCCCGGCACCTGCTGCCACTCCGCTCGTTGAAGTTGCCCCTGCTGCGCGGGCAGGGCCGCCCTCTCCACAGGCCGCCGAGACAGCGCCGGACCATACGTCTCGACGATCAGCACCGCTGCCAATCCCCCCAGGACCAGAAACAGTCCCAGCGCGGAGGGCGGTTCCTCGTCGGCGGCGCGTACCGGCAGCTCCTCGTGTCCCTGACACCGGGCGGCTGTCATGGCCTTCCGCTCCTTGGCTCCTGCGTCCAGCCTTCCAGTTTAACCCGCCGCCGCCCCGCTTGCTAGCCCCGCGCCGGCCCGTGGCTCCCTCTCCGGGACAGGCCGCTGTCACTTCTTCACCGGCGCCCCGCTCCCTCCCTTCAGCCCCGGCGTAGCATTCCACTGCCGCACCAGCGACCCGTCCCCCGTCTTCCACACCGCCACCGTGCCGTCGTAGCAACCCGCTGCCACGTGCCGCCCGTCCGCCGAAAACGCCACCGCAAACACGTGGTCGCTCAGCCCGCCCCACTGACGCACCGTGGCCACCTTCCCCTTCCCGCTGACGTCCCACAGCCGCACGCTCCGGTCCGCACCACCTGTCGCCAAATGCGTCCCCGCTCCATTGATCGCCACCTTGTACACCTCGTCCGTGTGGCCCCCGCTGCTGCTCACCTGCTTCCCTTCCCCCTTCGGGTTCCACACCCGCAACTGTCGGTCCGCACCCACCGAGTACCCCGCGCTGCCGTCCGGCTTCACCGCCACCCCATAAACGATGTTCTGATGCTCCGGGAACGTCACCACCGACTCCCGCGCCTTGAGGTCCCACACCTTCGCCGTCTTGTCCCGACTGGCCGTCAGCAGATACTGACCATCCGCAGTCAAGGCGCAGCCCAGCACCCAGTCCGCGTGGTTCTCCACCGTCTGCACCAGCTCCGCCTGCTCCACCCCCCGCGACAGGTCGAACACCCGCACGCTTCGGTCGCAGCCCCCCGCCGCCAGCCACTTCCCATCCCCCGTCGCCGCCACGCACAACACCGCATCCTCCGTGTCGAACAAATGCTTCACCAGCACCCGCCCGTCCTCCACACCGTCCAGATACACCACTCCCCCCTTCTCCATCCCCGGACCATCCCAACGGTACGCCCGCACGTCCCCCTCCTGTCCCGGCCGGCCCCCCGCTGCCACCAGCTTGCCATCCGGCAAAAACACCAGCCCATACGTCCGCTCCGAACGCGTCCGTAGCCGCCGCACCAGCCGACCGCTCTCCCACTCCCACACCAACAGCTCGTGATAACCGCTGGTCACCAAATGCTTCCCATCCGGAGCGAACGCCACCGCATTGACCAACGCCGGATACGGATACGCCTCCGGCGGACGCGGCGGCTGCCACCGCACCCGCAGCTCCTTGCTCAAATCCGCACCCGGCGCAATCCCCGCGTCCAGCTTCGCCCCCTCCGCTATCCAGCGCTTCACCACCTCCGCCTTGCTCGCCGGCACCGCCTCCCCCTTGTCCCGCGGCGGCATCCGCCGTTCCTCCTGGCTCACCATCAGCGTGTACAACTCGCTCTCCTCCGGCTTGCCCGGAATCACGGCCTCCCCATTGACACCGCCCGCCATCAGCTTCTCGAAGGTCGTCATATCGTACTTGCCGGATTTCTTCTTCGCATCGTGGCAGGCAAAACAGTTCTCCTTCAAAATCGGCGCCACATCCCGGATGAAACTCACCGAGCTCGGGCCGCTTGCCCCCTTCTCCTGCGCCGAGATACTGCTGAGCCAGCTCCCGCACAGCACGAACCAGCTCAACAGCGCTGCAACCGCCGCGCACACCACGCACATGCACATCCGCTTCATGATCGTCCCCTCGCTTCGCTTTTCCTGAATCCTGAACTTCCGCGGCAGGGCGGGATTGTCTCGAACCGCGGCTCGGTAGGTCTCTATCAGTGTAACACTTCGACGCCGCTGTGGGAACCGCTCGATTTCCCGCACCACAACCGCCCGCATTCCGTGGGCCGATGTCCAGGATACCGAAGCGGAAATACTGCGACGGATCGAATTTTTGACCACGTCTGGACGGGCCGCTGTCACTGCGAGAAGAACCGCCGCCACCCGTCGCACCCGGACCGCCCCGACCGCCACGGGGACCGCCCCGACCACCCCGCGGGGAACCGCCTGGATCACCGCCACTCCCTGGACCGCCCGGCCCCTCCTCGTCATCCTCGCCGTAGCCTTCGTCCCAATCGCCGCCCTCGCCGTCCTCCTCGTCCCAGTCGCCATTGTCCAGCTCGTCCTCGTCCCGCTCCTCCGCCGTCTCCCCTTCAGGACCGAACTTGACAGTCCCCGGTTTTTCCTCGGTCTCAGTATTCGACGAAGCCGTCCCATGCGGCGGAGCACCTGCCGACCCATTCCCGTCATCCGGTGTCAAATCAAGATAAGTATCTTTTGGATAATGACGGACAAACTCCTCCAAGCTCATCTTCGGCGGCGCAGGCGGGGAACCAGCGGCGGAAGCAGCCGAGGCCGTGGAAGGACGGCTCGAAGTGCTCGCACTCGCAGAATCGCCTGGATTTTGGCCGGTTTTTGCTTCCTCATGACCATTCGCTGTCACCGTCTGGCCGCCGTTGGCTCCCCCCGCTGCCCCGGAGGAAGCGGGAGAGACGCCGTTTGTCAAATCCGATTCATTAGCACTCA
>NZ_JACEFB010000025.1 GCF_013694095.1 Thermogemmata fonticola
TGCGGATTTCACCGCAGCGATCCACAGCGATGGGGAGAACGCCGAAGCCTTCTATCGCCGCGGTCTGGCCTATTGGCGGCAAGGGCAGCAGGACCTGGCGATTTCGGACTTCCGGGCTGCTCGGAGGTTGAACCCTCACGTCGGGCTGTATCCGCTAGGCCGTGCTCTGGAGGGAATGACCGAGGAGGAACGGGAACGCATCTTGACGGAGGCGACGGAGACCCTTCAGCGTCATCCCGATAATGCGGCAGCGTATTACCGGCGCGGCCTGGTACGGTTTTCTCAGGGAGACTACGGCGGTGCGATCGAGGACCTCACCGCAGCGATTGAGCGGAACCCGCGGTATACCGAGGCGTACTACGCTCGCGGCCGAGCTTATTTGCTGACCAAGGAGTGGGACCGCGCGATTGCCGACTTCACCGTCCTGATCGGGGACTATGACGATTTTACGCTCCCAACGCTGCATGTTCCCGGCGGGGCGGAGTTCTATTACCTTCGAGGATTCGCCCGGTGTCAGAAAGGCGAGATGGAAGGGGCGATGGCGGATTTGAACCAGGCGCTGGAGCTGCATCCGGGGTATGCCGAGGCGTATGAGGCCCGCGGCACGGTGCGGCAAGCCCGGGGGCAGGAAGCCGAAGCGCAGGCGGACTTCAGGATGGCCCGCAGATTGGAGGCGGACGAGACGCAGCACTGAGACCGCCGGCGTGGAGGGGAGAGGGACCGGCTCAGCGGAGCGAGGACCGATGCAGCAGAATCACGGCGTGCCAGGGCCAGCCTGAGATCGTGGAGTTTCTGCGTGTGGCCTCTTCGCCTCCGTTACCAGCCTCGAGTGTCGGGTGCCAGTGTCAAGTGTCATCGGCCTGGCTTTTTCCTGTCGCGGGGGTGTCGGGTGTGGATTGTCAAGTGTCATTATCCTGTCCCTGACAGCAGGGGTGGAAGGGCATCACGGACTTGACAGCCTGAGGCTCAGAACGAGGCGGTGGGCAGGAGCTGGGGGGCGAACGCCGGCGGGTTCCAGGCGTGGAGGTATTTTTCCAGCACGGGGAACTGGGAGGCCTGCGCCTGGAGGAACTGACTGGCCTGGAGATGGAGGAGGCGTTCCTGCTCCGGGGTGATCTCGCCGGTCAGCACGCGGGTGCGCAGGAAGATGAAGTAGGTATCCAGGGTGTCGCAGAGGCAGTAGTCGTTGATGTCCTGGAGCCGCCCTTGGGTGTAGAGCTGGTAGACCTGGTCGCCGGTGATGTCCATTTTGCCGGGCAGGCCGAGGAGGCGGGCGAGCAGGTGCAGCCCTCCGGCGAGGGGATAGGCGCGGCGGTTGGTGAGCCAGTCGAGCAGGTCGAAGATGGAGGTGCGGTAGCGGTCGCGGTCGAGCAGGTGCTGGGCCAGGGAGAAGCCGAAGCGGAAGGCGGCCAACTCCAGAAGCGGAATGTCAAATCCCAGGCCGTTGAAGGTGACGAGGCGGGGCATCTGATAGGGCGGCACGCCGCTTTGCGGGTCGCGCAAGCGCTGGTAGCCGCGCCAGAATTGGCGGGTGATCTCGCGGGGGCGGAAGAGGGGGGCGTCCAGTTGCGTCAAGGATTGCAGGGAGAAGTCCTGGGCGACGCGGGCGATGCACACCGCCACGGGCAGATGGAACGACACCGGGAGGAAATCGGACTTGCCCTGCTCGCGGGCCTCCTGCTGTGCCCGGAGGATGGCCTCGTGGGGGTCCAGGTTTTCGCCGGGATAGCGGACCTCGGCCAGAAGCTGACCGTCGGGAATGCTCTCGGTGTCGAGCACGAGATAAGCCGTTCGGCTGCCGCCCTCCTCCCCGGCCGTGGTTTCCGCCGCTTCCGCTGAAGGTCCGATCATCGCTTTCCTCTCCGCTGGGGTGCTGGCCCCGACTCGCTTGGCCGGACCCGTCGCACCTGTCGCCGCCTGGTTTCTTCTGTTCGTCCGGCTCTTGGCCTTTTTCCGACCCGCGGCCGTTTTCTGTTCCGCGCCTGACGCCTTCGCTGCCTCTCCTTCAAAGGTTGAGTATCTTCTCGGAAGGCAGAGCACCCTCCCGGAAGGCAGAGCACCCCTGCCTGAACTATCGACCGCTAGAGAAGCGAAGTCAAGGTCGGTAGGAAGGGATCGTTCCGGCACCCTGGATCTGGAGTGCCAATTGTTCCTCAAATGCCGCCTGCGGAAACTGCACAACCACGGGGGAACGTTGATCGACCTCCCTTCCCCAGCAGGTGGTGTGAACGGGGGATCAGCAGGCCGGAGATGGCGGGACTCACGCCGGCCCGCTTCCGTCTCCTTCCGCAAGCGCCGGTGTTTTCTGGTAAGAAGCCTCTGTTATGAAGAAGATGTTTCATCTGTATAGATTCATCTTGAGATCGTAGTCCATTGTGTTGGATCTCTCAATATGATATGTTATTGAAGGTATATGAAAGACGACGAGCAATCGCGTCTATCTATGGAACTCTTGTTCACAATCTAACGGCAAGTCAAGCTAGTTGGTTGGCCTCGTTCTCGTGGGGGGTGCTGGAGAGACCGGGTGGCAGGGAGCGGCACACTTCGACGGGCCAGGGAAAAGACAAGCCGCTGACACCGGATAGCACCCGCCGCAGCGACTTATGACTTGCCCTCATCAGTCGAATCTATAGGAGAACGTTGTCGCCGAGCTATCGATTGTACTACCCGGCCAATCGGACTACGAGCGACGGAGTGGGTCTTGTCCCCCCTGGGGGAGTGGGGCTGTCTCCGACGGCGGGAGGGGGCGATCGGCTGCGGCAGGAGGAACGAGCAGCGGGGAAAGGTGATCGGTGGCAGGCAAATGTCACCGGCGACGGGCCGCTTTGGTCTGATTTATCTTTGTAGGAAGCGACGGAGTGGAGAGGCGAATTTGAGCTTCCAACGTCCTGCGGCATCAGGGGCTGGCCCTCACCCCTTTTTCCCCTCTCCCGAAGCTTCGGGAGAGGGGATGACTTCCCATGCCTTTCGGCAGCCCGACATGGCAAACATCAGTGAATGGTCAAGCGGCCAATAGCGACCCGTGTGACATCCTGGGGGTGAATGAACCATTTGCTATTCGCCGTCTCACGGAAGTGACAGGTCACTGTCTCGAAGTGTCCGCTCGTGCCGCTGGGCCTTTCGCCATTCGCTGCTTCCCGCCATTTACCATTCGCCGCTTCCTGCCGCTCCCTAGCGGTCGCGGCTCGCTGTCTTTCGCCCTTCGCTATTCGCTGTTTTCCACCGCTCGCCGCTCGCCTGAAAGTTTCCCGCGCCTTGCGGCATCAGGGGCTGGCCCTCACCCCTTTTTCCCCTCTCCCGAAGCTTCGGGAGAGGGGATGACTTCCCACGCCTTTCGGCATCACTGCATGTTTAAGCGCTTGAGGAAGTTGTGACCGCGACGTTGACGCTGTTTCAAACGCCTTTCGGCATCACTGCATGTTTAAGAGTCCAGGAAGGAATCATGGTCGCGTCCAGGTTAATGTTTCAAACGCCTTTCGGCATCACTGCATGTTTAAGTATGAGTGCGCCACCCTTGCGCGTGTGAGCGACTATGTTTCAAACGCCTTTCGGCATCACTGCATGTTTAAGAAAAGTTTTGCCGCAGAGGTGATTGCGATCAATCGGTTTCAAACGCCTTTCGGCATCACTGCATGTTTAAGCGTCCGACTCTAACCCGAAGAAAACGATACCCCTGTTTCAAACGCCTTTCGGCATCACTGCATGTGAAAGCTCGCGATGCGCGAGATAGTACTCGTTGATTCGCTGTTTCAAACGCCTTTCGGCATCACTGCATGTGAAAGTCGCCCGATAAAACGAGCCAGCCGCTCGCATCCACGCGTTTCAAACGCCTTTCGGCATCACTGCATGTGAAAGTTGGCTCTAGCCTAACGACTGCTGCCTTCTCATCGAGTTTCAAACGCCTTTCGGCATCACTGCATGTGAAAGAGCGGCCTCATTCCGCCCTAGAAATCCTAGCACTTTCTCGACCCGTTTTCAAGCACCCCCCCAAAAAAATTTCCAAAATTGATCCGAATGCGATTTTCGACCCCCTCCGATCGCCGTAAACCCTTGAAAAACAACAGGTTGCAATTAATCAAGCACCTCCCCAGTGCTATTTCAACACTAACTTCTACATAGACAACAAGTTACGGCGAAATTCAGTTCTCACCAAAGTAGGGCACGGGGGGTGCTTGAAAGCACATTTATACAAGCATTGAAGGGTCTCGCCCCGCGGACCAGAGGCAGCCCTTTTGCAGAGCGAGGGGTGCAGGTTTCGGGGAGACGGTTTCGTCCTTGAGCGGGTTGAAGGGGTGCGACGCGTGGGGGTGTGCGGGGGTTGGGGAGGTGTGAGAAAAAGGTTATCGTTATGGTTTTGATTATGTTGGGGTTGGGTAGAGCGGTGGTCTTGACGGGTTCGGGTGGAGGGTGGTAGTGGGAGGCGATATGGTCGAAGCGGAAGTGGCGGATGGGTAGGAGGTGCAGGAGTTTGGAGGTGCGGGTATGGTGGAGGGTATGAGGGTGCGGGGAGGTGGGGGGCTGGTGTGGTCTCGGGAGCAAGGTGTTTGCGGAGGTGGACGGCGCGTTCGGAGGGGCCGAGGTGGGGGGGAGGTTAGGGAGGGTTGTGTTGGTTTGGGGAGGGTAGGGTTGGAGAAGCGAGAAGAGGTGGTGGTGGTGTCGGTGTGTGTGGTGAATTGGAACAGTCGTGAGGTGTTGCGTCGGTGTTTGGAGTCGCTGGTGTGTCAGGAGCATGGGGTGCCCTATGAGGTGGTGGTGGTGGACAATGGGTCGTGGGACGGTGCGGCGGAGATGGTGGAGCGGGATTTTGCGGGGGTGAAGTTGATACGGAATGCGGGGAATGCGGGGTATGCAGCGGCGTGCAACCAGGGATGGCGGGTGTGCCGGGGACGGTATGTGCTGTTTTTGAACAATGACACAGAGGTGCCGGCGGGGGCGTTGGCGAAGCTGGTGGGTGTGGCGGAGCGTTGTCGGGATGGGGTGTTGTTTGCCCCGCGGTTGCGTGGAGGGGATGGTCAGGTGCAGGTGTCGTGGCGTGGGGAGTTGACGTGGGGAGCGTTGTGGCATCGGGTGGGTTGGTTGCGGTGGACGGGTTGGTATCGTGGGGCGTATGAGCAGTATCGACGGGGTGGTGCGGTGGTGGTGGGGCACGGTTCGGGGCAGGAGGAGGGTGTCCAGGAGGTGGCAGCGGTGTTGGGTTGTGCGGTGCTGGTGCGTCGGGAGGCGTTGGAGGCGGTGGGGGGTTGGGATGAGGGGTATCGTTTCGGGGTGGAGGATTTGGATTTGTGCCGGCGTTTGCGGGAGCTGGGGAAGTTGTATTATGTGGGGGGAGTGGAGGTGGTGCATTACGGGCGGGTGGCGAGTCGGGAGAATATCGGGTATGTGGTAGGGGGTGTGGCGTGCGGGTATGTGCGGTATATGCGTCGGTGGGGGGTGGGGGGATGGCGGTTGTGGTGGTATAAGGTAGCGGTGACGGTGGATGTGCCGTGGCAGTGTGTGGTCAAGGGTGTGGAGGGTCTGGTGCGTTGGGTGGTGGGTCGTCGGGAGGCAGCGCGACGTTCGTGGCGGGCGATGCGGGGGAACTGGTTTTTTTTAGGTCGGGGTTTGGTGGAATTCTGGCGGTCGTGAGGGATGGGGCAGGGGTGAGGGGAGTTGGGCGAGAAGTTGGAAGGCGTGGTGGAGGGATTCGAGGGGCAGTCCGATGACGTTGGTGGGGCTGCCGTGGAGGACGGAGAGGTGGGGGTCGTTGGGGAGTTGGAGGGCGTAGGCGCCGGAGCAGTTGTGCCAGAGTCGGGAGCGGAGGTAGTGGTCGATTTGGGCGTCGTCGAGGGGTCGGAGGGCGACGAGGGAGACTTCCTGCCAGGCGAGCTGGAGGTCTTCGGGTCGGAGCCAGAGGCAGACGCCGGTCCAGAGCTGGTGGGTGCGTCCGGCGAGGGTGCGGAGGATGCGGCGGGCGTCGTCGGCGTCGGCGGGTTTACCGAGGACATGGCCATCGATCCAGGCGACGGTGTCGGCGGCGAGGATGAAAGCGGCGTCGTAGTGGGGGGCGACGGCGTGGGCTTTGGCCCAGGCGAGTTCCGCGACATAGCGTTGGCAGTCGCCGTGGGGAGCGTCCGGCGGTTCGTCGAGATGGGCGGGGTGGACGTGGAAGGTGTAGCCGGCGGCGGCGAGCAGTTGCTGGCGGCCCAGGGAAGCACTGGCCAGAATCAGGCGGCGGGGGAGCGGCACAGGCGGGGGAACAGTTCCAGCAAGCGCGTCCATAGGTGCTCGACGGTCAGGGTTTGGTGGCAGCGCAGGTGGTTGCAGTGCTTGCGGTAGGACCCGGCACAGGGGAGTGTAGCGGCGACAGCCCCCTGGGGGAAGGTGTACGGCCCGTGACGCTGCGGCAAAGTGCAGGTGTAAGGGGCAAGGCAGGGCCGCTCCAGGGCGGCGGCCAGATGAAGCGGACCGGAGTCGTTCCCCACAAACACATCGCACAGCCGCAGCAGGGCCACGAGCAGCGGCAGGGAGGTCTGGCCGGTCAGGCAACGGACCGCTCCCGGCACCGCGGTGGCGATCTGCTGCGCCAGCGGAGTATCCTCGGCACTGCCCACGATGAGGCAGCCAGCACCGGTGTGGCGCTGGAGACGTTCCAGGAGCTGAGCGAAGGCCAACGGCGGCCAGCGCTTGGTCCGCCAGCGGGCACCGGGCGCCACCGCCACCCAGGGCCGCGGCAACGACTGCCAAAGCTGCCAGGCCGCCTCCTGCGCCGAAACATCCACCGGCAGCACAAAACGCCGCGGCAAGTCCCCGCCCCCCAGCGCCACGATAAGCTGCCAGTAACGGTCCACCGCGTGGAGCCGACCCTCCTGCGGAATGGCCAGCCGATGCGTGTACGCCAGCACGCTCCCCTCCCGCGCCGACTGCAAACCCATCCGCACCGCCGCCCCGCTTCCCCACGCCATCAGCCCGCTGCGCAATAACCCTTGCAGGTCGATCACCCAGTCGAACCGCTGCCGCCGCAATTGCCACCCCCACTCCCACAAATACCGGGCCAAACCCAGCAGCGATTTCTCCCGAAAAGCGGAACGGTCGAAAGGCAGCACCGCGTCCAAATGGGGATGACCGGCCAGCAGCGGTGCATAAGCCCGGTGCACGATCCACGTGATGTGCGCCTGCGGATAAAGCAAACGCAAGGCGGTCAGCACCGGCAGAGTGTGCACGACATCGCCCAAGGCGCTGGGCTTGATCAGGGCCAGGCGTTGAGGCGGCTCCACCGGCAGGGGCGGACCAATCAGCCGCGGAGCATGCAATGACAAGCCCATGACAGCGCCTCCCCGCCGCCCCGCCCCCTAGCAGCGAGGCGGAAACTCCGCCGCCGAGGGGAACCGGACCCCCTCCTCCGCCACCCCCTCCGTTCCCCGGCCCTCCCCGCTCCCCCCTGCCGCCGCAGAATCACCCCCGGACCCGCTCCTGGTTCGGCCCAACCCTCGATACGCCAGCCCCCCCGCCAACAGCACCAGCACCACCGCCGACACATAGGGCAGCACCGGCGGCACCGTCAAGGGGAACAGCAGCGAACCCAAAAACGGACCCGCAATCCGCCCCAACGCCGCCACCCCCTGGTTCACCCCCAACACCTCCCCCTGATGGGACGCATCCGTCCGCCGCGACACCAACGCATGAATCGACGGATTGACCCAGGCAAAACCGCTCACCGCCAGGACCGTCACCAGATAAAACACCGCCAGGCGGCTGACCGCACACTCCCCCAAACCGCCCCCACTCTGAAACGCCACTCCCGCCAAGCCCCCCAAACCCACCACCAGTAGCCCCAACCCCAAACCCAGCATCCGCTCCTCCTGCCAGCGCCGCACCAACGGCCGATACATCCCCCCCGCCGCCAACAACACCAAACCCACCGCCGCAAACACCAAAAAATTCTCCTGGTCATCCAAACCAAACACCGCACCTGTGAGCAACGCCAGCGTCGCCTCAAACTGCGCAAACGCCACAATGCACAAACCATAAGCCCCAATCAACGGCCCCAACGCCGGCTGCCCCAACACCTGCACCGTCCGACCCCAGGAAAAGAACAACCGCCCTTCCCCACCACCCCGCCGCGTCTCCGGCATGCGCGCCCACGCCAACACCCACGCCCCCAACGACAACAACGCCGCCAACGCCCCCACACCCCACCCCTGCTGAGCAAACAACCCCATCCCCACGTAAGCTAGCAGCGGACCCACCGTAAAACCCGCTCCAAATGCGATCCCAATCAACGCCATCCCACGCGCCCGACGCTCCGCTCCCGTGCAGTCCGCTATCACCGCCGCCGCCACCCCCACACTCGCCCCTGCCATCCCCGCACCCAACCGCGACACCAGCATCAAACCCACCGCCCACCACCCCCACTCCACCGGCAAACTCACCGCCACACCATACAAACTGTAAAACACCACCGAACCCCCCAAACTCACCAACAGCACCGGCCGCCGACCTACTCGATCCGACCAACGACCCCAAGCCGGCGCAAAAAGAAACTGCATCAACGAAAAACCCGCAAACAACAACCCGATCACCGCTCCCCGCACCGCCGGCGCTTCCCCCGCCAAATACCACCCCGCCTGCCGCGGCATCACCGGCAATACGATGCCAAAACCCAACAGATCAATAAACACCACCAGCCACACGATCGCCAACGCCGACCGGGCCGCCGTCCCACCTTGTGCCTCGCTTCTCATCACCGCTGATTTACGCCCACTCCCCCACCCCGGCCACCATTCCCCATTCGCCATTTCCCGCCATTCCCCATTCGCCGTTTCCCACCATTCGCTCTTTCTATGCGGAATTGACCCACAACATTCAAACCAACAGACATTCAAGCACCTCCGCGTTCAACTTTGACCTCGCCTCAATTTCGACGTAACTCCCTGTCTAACATTCACTTGCTCCGAATCCACTAGCGCGGACGTGCTTGATTAATCGCAAACCCTTGTATCCCAATACTATGCGTTACTGATCTTTCCTCAAAAGGGGGTGGCCGAAAAAAATCGGAAAATTTTTTGGGGGGGTGCTTGAAAAGAGGTCGAGGAAAGGCTATGATTCCTAGGGCGGCGAGAGCCAGCTCTT
>NZ_JACEFB010000026.1 GCF_013694095.1 Thermogemmata fonticola
ATGCGGGCTGAATGCTGGCAGCCAACTGAGGCTGTAGCTGGAGCGCCTCGCTCAAATCCGCTATCGCCTGATCCCAATCTCCCTTCTTTAGCCAAGATATCCCTCGCCGATAATAGGTCTCGGCATCTTTGCGGGGATTGAGCCGCTGGGATTCCGTCGGGATGGTGTTGGCCTGCTCCTGTTCCGCTTTTCTTTCCTGGGCCAGACTCCGATTGGACTGCGCTCGAGCATACCCCCTTCGCCGAGCCATGGCCTGGGTGAAGTCGGCGATGGCCTGGTCATACTCCCCCTTGCGGAACCAGGCCAAACCCCGATTGTTGTAGGCTTTGGCATAGTGGGGATCGAGCCGAAGGGCCTGGTCGTAGTCCGCAATGGCCCGGTCCCACTCCCCCTGTTCGAACCAGGCGTTGCCACGGTTGTAATATGCCGCCAGGGAGCGGGGCTGGAGCTGGAGCGCCGCGGTGAAGTCGGCGATGGCTTGCTGCCACTCCCCTTTTTTCGCCCAGCAATTGCCCCGGTTGGCGTAAGCCTTGGCGTAGCGGGGATGGTAGCGCAGGGCTGCGGTGAAGTCGTCAATAGCCCGGTCATACTCTCCCCTGTAGTACCAAATTAAACCCCGATTGTTGTAGGCTTTGACATAGTGGGGATCGAGCCGAAGGGCCTGGTCGTAGTCCGCAATGGCCCGGTCCCACTCCTCCTTTCTGGAGCAAGCCTGAGCGCGGTTGAAGTACGCCCTGGCACTCTGTGGATCAAGCTGAATCGCGGCGGTGAAGTCCTCGATGGCCCGGTCCCAGTTGTCTTTTTTCATCCACAGCAGGCCGCGGTTGTAATACGCTCCGGCACATCCGCCTCGGAGATCGATCACCTGCGTGAAGTCGGCGATGGCCCGGTCATAGTTTTTCTTCTCCACCCAAGCCCGACCGCGCTCGTAGTACGCCCTGGCATACCTCTTTTTCAGGCCAATGGCGGTGGTGAAGTCATCAATCGCCTGGTCGTACTGTTGCTTTTGGAGCCAGACCCAGCCGCGCTCGCAGTACGCCCTGGCATAGTGGGGATCGCGGTCGATGGCCTGAGTGAAATCGGCGAGGGCCTGGTCCAAGTCTCGCTTTTCGCTCCACACGAGGCCGCGATTGTAGTAGACCTCGGCCAGCTCCGGAGCATAGCGGAGCGCTTCGGTGTAGTCGGCGATGGCTCGGTCCCAATTTTTGCGTTGGAACCACATCCAACCCCGGCCAAAGTACGCCTCGGCGTAACGCGGATTGAGCCGAAGCGCCTCATTGAAGTCCGCCAGCGCCAGGTCCCACTCCTGCCGCTCGGCCCGCACCCAACCCCGGCCGTAGTAGGCCTCGGCATGGCGAGGATCGAGGCGAAGCACCACCGTGAAGTCGGCAATCGCCCGCTCCCAGTCCTGCTGGTAGAACCACCCTAAGCCGCGGGCATAGTAAGCCCGAACATAGGCGGCATCGAGCCGAATCGCCTCCGAGAAGCATGGGATGGCCCGCTCCCACTTTCTCCGCCTCATCCACGCTAGACCCAAATTGTAATAACGCTGGGCTTCAGGATGATTCATATCACTGTAGTTAACCATCGTTTGGCTCCACTTTCAGCTTTGTCTTTATCCAATATCTGCAATGATTTTCGCCGCCGCTGGGACGCCGTCCTTTTCTCTCAGCTCCGCTGACTCCGACGAGGGGAAACGCCGTCCTTCGCCGGCTTTTTTTCGTCCACCTTCCTCTCTGGCAGAAGCGGCGGAAAACTAGCCTCCTCCTCTAGCGCTCGCCGCAGCTCGTTCTCGATGGCAAAGGGGGCGATCTGCCGCAGTTTGTCATAGTCGGCCTTAGCTTTGGCCCGGTCCCCTTTCTTCAACCAGGCCAGCGCCCGCTGGTTGTACGCCCTCGTCTCCTTGGGTTTGAGGCGGATCACTTCGCTGTAATCCGCGATGGCCCGGTCCAGGTCCCCCTTTTTGTTCCAGACATCGCCGCGGAGGAAGTAGGTTGCCGGGTCCGACGGTTGCAGACGGATGGCGACGGAGTAGTCCGCGATCGCCTGGTCCAGGTTCCCTTTCTTCTCCCAGGCTCGGCCCCGGCCTCGGTACGCCTCGGTAAACTGGGGGTTGAGGCGAATCGCCTCGGTGTAGTCCGCGATGGCTTTGTCGGTATCCTCTTCCCACCACAGGGCTTGAGCGCGGCGGTAATACGCCTCGGCATACTTGGGGTTCAAGCGCAGGGCCGTGGTCAGATCGGCGATCGTGCGCTCCCGTGTACTTTGAGTCAAAGCCCGGCCATAGTACGCCTCGGCACTGCGCGGACTGAGCCGAATTGCCTCGTTGAAGTCCGCCTGCGCCTTGGCGCTGTCCCCCTTCTCCCGCCACGCATGGCCGCGCGTGATGTAGACCCCGGCAACCTTGGCATTGAACCGCAGGGCCTCGTTGCAGTCCGCAATCGCGAGGTCCCACTCCTGTTTCTGGAGCCACGCTTGGGCGCGCAAGGCATAAGCCTCGGCCAGCTTGGACGAATTGGTGTCATGGAGAATCACCTCGGTACATTCATCGATCACCTGGTCCCAATTGCCGCGTTTTCCCTCGTCCTGGGCACGCCGGAGATGCAGGTCCGCCTTCCCCGGCGGGAGTTGCCCCCAGGAGATGCCCCCCGTACCCGTCGAAAGCAGCAGGCAGGCCAAGCCCAGCAGCAGGACATGATATGAGCGCCTCATGACTCGTCCTCTTCAGTCGAACTTCCAGGCGAACACCACCACCGAGCCACCGCATTGTAGCACCCCTCGCAGCGGCTCACAAGCGACGGGTCCCCCCCACCGACGGCCAACCCACTTCCCCCTGGCAAACAAAAGACGGCCTGCTCTCCTTCCGGGAAAACAGGCCGCCCTGTGGAACTCTCGCCGGGAACGCCCCTCACCCCCCTGACAAGCTACGGTCCCAGGCCAATCCATCGCCCGAAACTTTCCTTATCGCTTCGGCCGGTCCAGACTCGTAGCCACGGCATAGTCCGCGTTGGCTTTCACCTTGTCCCCCTTCTTCTCCCAGGCCATACCCCGGTGATAGTAGGCCTCGACAAACTGCGGCTGGAGCCGAATCGCCTCGCTGAAGTCCGCGATCGCCTGGTCGTACTTCCCCTCCTTGAACCAGATCAAACCGCGATTGTAATACGCCGCCGCCTGGTTTGGATCACGCTGAATCGCTTGCGTGTAAGCCGCCTTGGCTTTGGCCAACTCCCCTTGCTTCAACCACGCATGACCCTGCTGGAGATAGGTCATGGAATCGCCCAGAGGAAATGGCGAGGCTTTATAAAACTCCGCCTTGGCTTTGTTGTACTCCCGCTCAAACTCCGCCTTCGCCCGATGTAAATGCGGATTCTGCAACACCGACTGCACACCCTTGTTGAACTCCGCCTTGGCTTTGTTGTACTCCCGCTCAAACTCCGCCTTCGCCCGATGTAAATGCGGATTCTGCAACACCGACTGCACACCCTTGTTGAACTCCGCCTTGGCTTTGTTGTACTCCCGCTCAAACTCCGCCTTCGCCCGATGTAAATGCGGATTCTGCAACACCGACTGCACACCCTTGTTGAACTGGGACTTCGCCCGGTTGTATTCCATCTGAAACATCATTTTGGCGCGCAGGTACAGCATCAGGGTGTGCCGGTCCTGGGACCAGGCGACGCTTGACATCAGGAGCAGTAGCGCGGTGGCGAGGAACGGCTTGTGGGCGGCCATGATCAGCACTCCTTCCCCTTGGGATCCCAAAAACCCGGACGAATCGATGCGCTCGCGGGAATCGACCCAGCCGGGGACATTCAGGGGTTGAGCAGTTCGGTATGGTCGTTACTCCGGATTATACTGCTCAGCCGAAAGTCCACAATCCCAGTTGGGCAAAAATAGCATGGTTCCGTCTATCAAATAGAGTTCCGATAGTTTTTGCCTAGCCGGAGATGCCCCCCGTACCCGCCGGAAGCAGCAGGCAGGCCAAGCCCAGGAAGAGTGCAGGACCTGAGCGCCTCATGACTCGCCCTCCGCAGTCGAACTTCCAGGCGAACGCCGCCACCGAGCCACCGCATTGTATCGCATCCCTCGCCGCGGCCCCCAAGCGACGGGCCGACTTCATCCTCAGCGGCCTTGCCTCTTTTTTTCACCCCTTGCTCTGGGATTGGTCCGCGACGGAAGGGCGAGCCGTCCCACC
The DNA here is from genome assembly GCF_013694095.1 of Thermogemmata fonticola. Classification (NCBI taxonomy): domain Bacteria; kingdom Pseudomonadati; phylum Planctomycetota; class Planctomycetia; order Gemmatales; family Gemmataceae; genus Thermogemmata; species Thermogemmata fonticola. The sequence continues at coordinate 4,193 of NZ_JACEFB010000026.1, forward strand.
AGCGCTGCCGAAAGTTCTACAATAACGTCATCATGCCACCTCACCCGCGGCGGAAGGCGGACACCGAGGCGCTGGTCCCCTCCGGGCTGGCTCCTGGGAGTGTTCGTCCCGCGAGAAGGAGGGGGAGAAGAGGGACCGATGACTGAGGAGTGTCATGCCGCGCTATACACTGCCGCTCGAGGGAAGGGAGGACGGACCTGCCGGGGTGCCGTTGTGGGGTTCTGCCTCCTCGGCTTCGGGGGGAAAGGGAACGGCGCCGGGAGCAGCGAGCCGGGAGTCGCCGCAGGGAGCGGCTCCGTCGTTGGCGTTGGTGTCTCTCGGCTGTCCGAAGAACACGGTAGATAGCGAGCGGGTGCTGGGGCAGCTTCTGGGCAGCGGCTGGCGTTTGCGGCGGGTGGATGAGCCGGTGGATGCGGTGCTCATTAACACCTGTTCGTTTCTGGAGGCGGCGTGCCAGGAGTCACGGGAGGTGATCGCGGAGATGCTGGCGCGGAAGCAGCGGGGGGAGGTGGCCGCGGTGGTGGTGCTGGGATGTTTGGTCGAACGGCTGGGACCGCGCTTGCAGGAGGAGCTGCCGGGCATCGACCTGTGTTTGGGCACGGAAGCGTGGGAGGAGGTGACGCCGGCGCTGGTGCGGCTGTTGGAGCAGCGGAATCTGTTTCGTCCGGCGTCGGTGCGGGGCGGAGGCCAAGCGGAGGCGGCTGGAACGCGCCGCTGGCGCATCACCCCCCGGCATTATGCCTACCTCAAGATCAGCGAAGGGTGCGACCGCACCTGCACCTTTTGCACCATTCCCTCGATCCGCGGCCCGCTGCGTTCGCTGCCGATCGAAGCGGTGCTCCAGGAAGCGCGGCAACTGGCCGAGGAGGGTGCGCGGGAGCTGATCCTGGTGGCCCAGGACCTGACGGCTTACGGCGTGGACCGCACCGGCCGACCCCAGCTCGCCGAACTGCTCCGGCAGCTCGATCAGCTCGACGCCCCCTTCGAGTGGGTCCGCCTCCTCTATGCCTTCCCGGAGCATATCGACGACGCACTCCTGGAAACCGCGGCGCACGCCCGGCGGATCGTCCCCTATCTGGACATGCCCTTGCAGCATGTGGTGCCTCAGATTCTGCGGCGGATGGGCCGGCCCTATCACCCGGAAGCGACCGTGCGGCTGCTGGAACGCATCCGGCGGAATTGGCCCGGCGTGGTCCTGCGCACGACTTTCATCGTCGGCTTCCCCGGTGAAACCGACGCGGACTTCGAGCAACTCCTCCGCTTCATTCAGGAGCACCCGTTCGAGCGGCTCGGCGCCTTCCCCTACTCACGCGAAGCAGGGACGCCTGCGGATCGCCTCGACGGCCACCTCCCGGAGGACGTCAAACAGCAGCGCTTGCACGAACTGATGCTCACTCAGCAGGCGATCGCCTTCCGTTACGCCCAACGCCAGGTGGGGCGGCAGATGACCGTGCTGGTGGACGGACCGGACCCCGAGCATGGCGGCTACTGGCTCG
>NZ_JACEFB010000027.1 GCF_013694095.1 Thermogemmata fonticola
CCCGCCAACCCCGCCGCTCTCATCCCCGCCACCCCCACCGCTGACCCCACACGCCACCCCTCCCCCTCCACCCCCGCCGGTCCTCGAAGGACAAGGCTCACTGTTGCCCAGCCATTCTCTGAACGGCAAAAATAAACTCAAGATTGGTCCGATGGCGTGGCGGAGAGGATAACGTTGAGCAAGGCGCATCTCGCAGTCGAAGGATGAATCGCGGCCATGCTAAGATCACACTGAGGGGTCTTCAGGAGAGCACGCGTGAGGTTTTGCAAACTGGTGCTGGCGAACTGGAAAAACTTCACGAAGGTGGAGGCGGCCATCCCGAAGCGGCTGTTCCTGGTGGGACCGAACGCCTCCGGCAAGTCCAATTTCCTCGATGCCTTTCGCTTTCTGCGAGATTTGGCCACGAGTGGCGGAGGCGGATTTCAGCATGCCGTGGCGCGCCGGGGTGGTGTGCGGGCCATTCGCTGCTTGGCTGCTCGCCGCCGTCCTTCCATCGAAATCCACAGCGAGATGGAAGATGAGAACGGCCAGCGGTGGGCGTATGAATTAGTATTTGACGAGGATCAACAGCGGCGGCCTCACGTGGTCAGAGAACGCGTCGAGCGCGATGGGCAAGTGCTCCTCCAACGTCCCAATGCAGAAGACCGAGCGGACCCGGAACGATTGACGCAGACCTATCTCGAACAGGTCAACGTCAATCGAGAGTTCCGTGAGATCGCCGCCTTTTTTGCTTCGATCCGATACTGGCACATCGTGCCCCAACTGGTCCGGGAGCCAGATCGTTCCGTAGGTCGCAGCTACGATCCATTTGGAGGAGACTTCCTGGAGCAAGTGGCCAAGACCCCGGAGAAGACGCGTCAGGCCCGACTCAAACGGATCCGGGAAGCCCTGAGCATCGCCGTGCCCCAGCTCGAAGAAATTGAACTGTGGCGGGACGGCCGCGGCACACCCCATCTGCGGGGCAAGTATCAGCACTGGCGGCCCCACGGAGCTTGGCAGACCGAGGAGCAATTCTCGGATGGCACCCTGCGCTTGCTCGGCTTGCTCTGGGCCGTTCTGGAGAAGGGAGGACCGCTCCTACTGGAGGAACCAGAGCTGTCGCTCCATCCGGAGGTCGTCCGCCACCTGCCGCAGATGTTCGCGCGAGTCCAACGCCGGAGCGGCCGTCAAATTTTCGTGAGCACTCATTCGCCCGAACTGTTGCGTGACGAGGGCATCGGCCTCGATGAAGTCTTGCTCCTGCGAGCCAGTCCCGAGGGGACGCAGGTCATGCCCGCGGCTTCGCTCCGGCAGGTCCGGGAATTATTGGACGGCGGCCTGTCACTTGCCGACATCGTCCTGCCCCAAACCCGGCCCGAACACCCAGAGCAGCTTGCACTTTTTGGCGAGGACTGAGGCGATGCCGGGAGCGCTGATCAACCTCGCGGTTGAAGGAACAACCGATGAAGCCGTGGGCAAAAAATTGCTGGACTATGTTGATGCAAAGCCCAACCTGGTGTGCGGAAAGCAAGGCAAGCCATTCCTTGAAAGTAAGATCCACAGCTTCAACGAAGCCGCTCGACACAGCCCCTGGTTCGTGATCGTGGATTTGGATCAAGACTTCCATTGTGCCCCAGATTTGCGGCAGGAATGGCTGCCGAACCCTGCACCTCTCCTGTGTTTCCGCATTGCCGTGCGGGCAGTCGAAGCCTGGCTTTTAGCGGATGCCGAAGCGATCGCGGCCTTCCTGAGGATCGCTCGCAACAAGGTGCCAGCGAATCCGGAGGGATTGCTCGATCCAAAGGCAGAAATGGTCTCCTTGGCTCGGAAATCGCGGCGCCGAGCCATTCGCAAGGATATGGTACCCCCCCCAAGCAGCGGCCGAAAAGTGGGGCCAGCCTACAGTTCCCGGTTGACCGAATTTGCCAGCACGGAGTGGCGCGCCGAGGTGGCGATGGCTCAGGCACCTAGTTTGCGGCGGGCCATCGACTGCTTGCGAAAACTCGTGCGCCAAGCCACCGCCTGATCCCCAAGGTTCGCAAGGGTCTGGCGATGAGACCTTCCTGATGGGTGGTCCTCTCAAAACGGTCCCCATCTGAAGGCTCGCTTCCCTCCCCTCGCTGGTACTTCTGACACGGTGGCGTCACCCCTTAGCGGGTAGCCGCTCGGTTCACTCGGTTTCATGGTGTCAGCTCATTGTCCTTCCCCGCTGCTTTCGCCACGGTCTATTTACCGGGCAATAACCCCGTCGGCCAAGGCCACAGCCGCAGGGTGTTGTCCGAGCTTCCCGACAGGACAAAGCGGCCATCCGGACTGATTGCTACACTGCGGACGGCATCGGCGTGTCCCGCGAAGCAGCGGACCTCCTTGCCGCTGGCTAGCTCCCACACCCGCAGGGTATCGTCGCGACTAGCGGAGGCAGCATAGCGGCCATCGGGAGAAAACGCCACGCTCAGGACGCCCCCCTCGTGTTCCTGGAAGCTGCGGACTTCCTGGCCGGTCGCTAGTTCCCAGAGCCGCACATGGTCATCGCCTCCCGATAGAGCGTAGCGGCCATCCGGACTGATTGCCACGCTATTGACTCGGATGGTGTGTCCCTGGAAGCGGCGCACTTCCTGAGCGGTCGTCAGCTCCCACAGCCGCAGCGTCCCGTCCCAACTGCCGGAGAGGGCATAGCGGCCATCGGGCGAAAACACCACACTCACCACGGCGCGCGTGTGCCCCTGGAAGCGGCGGAGTTCGCGACCGCTTTCCAATTCCCACAGCCGCAGGGTCTTGTCATGGCTGCCGGAGAGGGCATAGCGGCCATCGGGCGAAAACGCCACACTCACCACGGCGCGCGTGTGTCCCTGGAAGCGGCGCACTTCCTTGCCGGTCGCTAATTCCCACAGCCGTAGCGTCTTGTCATGCCCGCCGGAGAGGGCATAGCGGCCATCGGGAGAAAACACCACGCTATTGACCCCACCGTTGTGCCCCGCGAAACGGCGCACTTCCTGAGCGGTCGTCAGCTCCCATAGCCGCAGCGTCCCGTCCCAACTGCCGGAGAGGGCATAGCGGCCATCGGGGCTGATCGCTACGCTTTGGACCGCATCGCTGTGCCCCGCGAAAAGCCGGAGCGCTTGGGCAGTGGGCAGCTTCCACAACCGCAGGGTCTTGTCAGCACTGCCAGAGAGGGCATAGCGGCCATCAGGAGAAATCGCCACGCTCGTCACCGTATCGGTATGCCCCTCGAAGCGGCGGATTTGCTTGCCGCTTTCGAGCTGCCACAATCGCAGCGTGTTGTCGGCGCTGCCGGAAAGGGTGTAAAGGCCAGAGGGACCGATCGCCACGCTTTCCACCCAACGGCTATGACCCTCGAAGCGGCGGACTTCCCTGGAGGTGGCTAGCTCCCACAGCCGCAGCGTCCCGTCCCAACTACCGGAGAGGGCATAGCGGCCATCGGGGCTGATCGCTACGCTTTGGACCGCATCGCTGTGCCCCTCGAAGCGGCGGAGTTCGCGACCGCTTCCCAATTCCCACAGCCGCAGGGTCTTGTCATGGCTGCCGGAGAGAGCATAGCGGCCATCGGGCGAAAACGCCACGCTTCGGACCCAACTGGTATGCCCCTCAAAGCGGCGCACTTCCTGGCCCGTGGCCAGTTCCCACAGCCGCAAGGTGCCGTCCAGGCTGCCGGAGAGGGCATAGCGGCCATCGGGCGAAAGCGCCACACTCACCACGGCGCGCGTGTGTCCCTGGAAGCGGCGGAGTTCGCGACCGCTTTCCAATTCCCAGAGCCGCAGGGTCTTGTCATGGCTACCGGAGAGAGCATAGCGGCCATCGGGAGAAAACGCCACGCTCCAGACCCAACTGGTATGTCCCTCAAAGCGGCGCACTTCCTTACCGGTCGCTAATTCCCACAGCCGCAGCGTATTGTCAGCACTGCCGGAGAGGGCATAGCGGCCATCGGGAGAAAACGCCACGCTGAGGATTTCCCCCTCGTGCCCCACGAAGCGCTGCGCTTCCTCAGGGTGGAGAGAAAGCTCCTCGGCGAAAGCTGCCCTTCCCCCCAGCCATCCCATCACCAGCAGCATCCCCAGCCCACCCAGCCCGCAGATCAGCGGGGACGGCAGACGGCGAACTGCGACGCTGATCGACTTCGCTCTGTGCCACTCGTGAGTCATGGGAGGCCTCCCGATGCTGGACCGCAGCTCTGCATCGCCCTCCGCTCCTCCGCCTTCCCCTCCCCAGCGCCACGGGCGCGGACCTCGCCCCTCTCCGGCGCCGCGACGGCCTCCTGCCGCCGCCTCCACGGGAGACTTGGAATACCGGAGGAACCTGAGGAAAAGAGTTCGACCTGGCGAGCTACGATTCCGCCTGCAACCACGCACTCTAAGACTTTGACG
>NZ_JACEFB010000028.1 GCF_013694095.1 Thermogemmata fonticola
GCCTAGGCTGACTTACACCAGGCGGGTAGCTCCTTCAACCGGGGGGTGAGTGGGACTGCGTGGAGGTGGAGAAATCGACGACCTGCTATGGGCAACTATGAGAGAACAAGGCTCTCGGTTCAGCAGCCGTCCTGAAGTTCAGTGCTTTGGATCGCTACGCTTTGATCCAACACTTGCGAGCGTAGTATAGGATTGCATTTGCCAGTCCTTCTTCAAGTACCGCAGTGTCCTGACGAAAGAAGTCCTCTCCGAGCGGGCCTCCGGATATAACCACGGTGTACCGCCCAGTGTCTTCAGGCTTCGTCCGCTGTCCATCGATTTTGATGACCACCGTGGAGCCACTGTTAGCCATCTCCTCAAACACGCACCAGACGGCATCGCAGCCACTCCAGTCAGGCGGAATGTTCGCCAATCCAATGTCTCGCACAACCCTAGCTGCTTCAGCCCTCACGCTGCTCTGTTCCATTGCTAGAATCCTCTCAACGCCCGAGCAATATCCTCCACCTCTCGCAGTTCACCTCTGGCGACTCGCTCGATCACCTTTCGTATCTGGTCAGACGAAACTCCAGTGGTAATACTGTTACGCCTCATCAGTTCTTCTACAACCGCATGAGCAGTTCTCTTATTGGCGTCATTGAACATGTGCCGACCAGCGATGTCCCGAATGATGCAGGCACACTTATTCCAGAAACCTTCCCAGCGTACAGCGTTCGCTAGAACCGTCGAGACATCGCCGGTCAGAGTCGTTATGCCCCCGAATCGACGGTTAATTGCTGTGATTTCCTCTGCGGTGATACCATGGGCAAACCCACCCCCTTCCGGCGCATTTCTGGCCAAACCGCTGCCTGGGGCATCGTACGAATTATGCGCCCAGAGGGCGAAGGCCCACGCGGTGTCGCCGACGAAGTAGGTGTGATAGTCCGCAACACGGAGATTGTAGAGCTTCTCCTGCCGACCGGTCAGCCGCAGCGCCGTGACCGCCACGCTCTCATGGAGGTCTAAGCCTACGATTCGGTCGCCCGGCTTTAGCTCTCCCGCCACCGTCCAGCCCTTGCCGAGGACGTAGAAGGGATGCTCCTCCGTCGTGCCGATGGTCCGGCCGCCAACCGCTACCTCCCAAATCACCCCCCAACGCTGGAACACCTCCTCCACCGGCCGATACGCCAACTCCCCCTCCGGCTCCATCTCCGGCAGGGATAGCACCTCGTCCGCCGGCGTCAACGCATCCCACCGCACCCAGCCCCGCCGCGTCAGAACCTGCACCTCCCCGGGGAAGCACGGCCGCAGCATCTGGAAGCTATTCCCCGCCACGCCGACCAGGTCCAGGGTCGCTGCACCGTAGTTCCCCGCCGCCAGGTTGTCGCCCGCGTTCAGCGCACCTCCAACTGCCTGCACGCCGTTGATGACCCGCGCGCCGTTGGCCAGCGTGCCGGTCATGGCGCAGGGGTTGGCGAATGCCAGGCCAACGTTCACCGCTGTGCCAGCGACCTGACCTCCCGTGTAAGCCCCGGAGTCATAATCCACCACGTCATCGTAACCCGCCCACTGACGAATCCGTCCCGTCAAACCCATGCTGACGGTGTCGCCCATGCCGGCGGAAAAGTTGCTGGTCTGGGCGAACCAGCCGGTGCGGTGGTGTCCCAGAACATTGTCCCAACTGCGAACGTTTTCTGTCCCGATGACGCGATTGGCCAGCCAGTCCCAGAAGTCGAACAACCCCAGCGGATCGAGCCGATTCGGGAGGCTGTTCCCAATCGCCCGGTAGAGGTTTACATCGCCCGCACCAAACCGCAGCGGGTCGAGGCTCGTCCAGCGGCCGAGGGTGGGGGAATAGTCGCGGTGGCGGAAGTGGCACAGGCCGCTCGTGACATCGTACCGTCCACCCTGGTGCAGGCAGACCCAGGCGAAGGCGCTGGCCGCCAGGACGTTCCAGCTGGCGTCGAGGGCTGTCGCTTGACCGAACGGGTCGATGACGTAGCGTTCGACCACGTTGCCCGCGTTGTCAAACAGCGTGGTGACGTTGTAATTTACGTCCTAACAGATCAGGGTCTAAGAACACGAACCAGAGTTAGAAATCGTGTCTACTCCACGTCATCAATTGTTTTTGCAACCATCAGCGCTTCCGTTATAGCTGCTATGAGCTGTTCGCCCTTTTCGGGCGGCAAGAAAACTTCTAAATCTCCATTTTCACGAGAGGAAATACAGATTCCCACACAGCCCTTCCTTGCTGTGATTATTACGATCCCTTCGCCTTTGGATTCCGCATCAAGAAATGGAATTTGGCTAATCTGCTGCATTGTCTTACCTCATCAAAATCCGGGAATAGGATCACCCGGCAGAAATCTCTGATGCTTTACTCCTGGCAAATCCAGGTGCCAGTGCGGTCCTCGATGCCAAATTGGCGCCGTAGGATGGTACGGGTGCTGCTCAAAGATAATGCGTATGCCGTTTGCCGGTTCCCAAATCACCTTTCCTCGTCCTGGCGTACTTGGCAGGTCAGGTATCCTAGTTCCCGGTATTCCTAGGAATTCATCCATTTCCGAAGGAGTTGACGGCCAGTGTCGTGTAGGTTCTACTAGCCCACCACACGAATTATTATGCGCCCAGACGCTGAAGTCCCAATG
>NZ_JACEFB010000029.1 GCF_013694095.1 Thermogemmata fonticola
TTCCATCGGCGGAACCGTTGGCCGGACGCGGGCCGCGACCCACACCCTGGCCCCAGTTCGTGTTCAGCAACATTCTACATTTCTCTCGCAAGTCATAGACGTTTGCAGCATCGGCTCCGCAAATCTCAGCAATTTTATGCCGAATCGTATGGTAATCGACGACTCCTTGACGGCGGAGCTGAAGATAGACTTGAAAGACCGGATCGTTTTTGTCCCAACCGACGGCATCGTCTCCGTCGTAGCCTTCCTTGAGCCAGTATTCCTGGAACTCGACGCCGGGGATAGGAATGCGGCGTTTGAAGCATTCGCGGCGGAACATGTCTTCCCATTTGGCGGCCATTTGTTCTGGGGTCATGGTGTGGGCCTGGAGGTAGAGGTCGCGGGCGATGCGGCCGCGGGCCGTGTTGGGGAAGCACTGGAGGACGGGGTCGGCGAGGCGGATTTTGCGTTTGGTCGGCGGCTTGTCACGGGGGACGGGGGGCGGCGGAGTTTGGCGCGGCGGCGGGGCGGCAGGACGGGGTCCGGAGCCAGAGGCGGCGGAGCGGGCCGAGCGGCAGCAGGCGGCGCAGCGGCAGGGCCGGGGCCGATGACGGTAGCGGTTCATCTCCAGGCGGACGATCAGGTCGGCGGCCTTGGCCATCTGCGTCGGTTTGTTCGTGCGTAAAAGCTGGCGTAAGATCATGCAGGCTTCGCGGCAGGCATGACGTATGTTCTCACGTTCATAATAACGGACTTCCTTACGGAAGAAGTGATGGTACATTTCGATGCGGTCGAGAAGGACATCTTCGGACACCTGGAGTTGTTCGGCGATGGCTTTCCAGTCGTGGGCGTGGGCGCGGAGGTAGGCGGCGCGGCGGACCCAGGCACGCTCTTCGGGGGTGAAGTGGCCGTCCCAGAGGGGTCCGCGCGGTGGGCTGGACGGTTTGTGTTCCGCGGTGGCGGTCATGTCCAGGTCCTCCGCTGGGTTGGTGTGAACTCTTGTTTACTGGCCTTTTACTGTACTTATGCACCATGAAATGGGAAAAGTCAAATGGGAAAGGAAAAATTTTTTGGCCGCAGGGGGGGGTGAATGGTGAAGGGCGGGAAGCAGCGAATGGCGAATGGCGAAGGGGGAAGTAGCGAGCCGCGACCGCTAGGGAGCGGCGGGAAGCGGCCAATGGCGAAGGGTGGGAGACGGACCAGGTGGGTGCTGGGGGTCGGCCGTTGCGTTCTTTTGTACAAGTGTTTTATTGTTCAAAAAACAATGGATTGTCAAGTTGAGGTTGTTCCGCGTTTCGGGGATGGGGCGGGGCGATGTCCCTGCGGGTGCAGGAGACGGTTTTGCGGGATGAGTTTGCGTGTCATGACGGTGCGGGAGGGGGAGGGGGGCCGCTCCCTGGCGGTCGCGGCTCGGTGATGCCTGCGTCGCGGCTCGCCGTCTTTTGCCCTTCGCTATTCGCTGTTTTCCACCGCTCGCCGCTCGCTGCTTGCCTGAAAGTTTCCCGCGCCTTGCGGCATCAGGGGCTGGCCCTCACCCCTTTTTCCCCTCTCCCGAAGCTTCGGGAGAGGGGATGACTTCCCACGCCTTTCGGCATCACTGCATGTGAAAGGAAGATTGACGGCCGTGAGCTGTCTAGTGAGGAAGTGTTTCAAACGCCTTTCGGCATCACTGCATGTGAAAGTTCATGACCTGCGTCTCGATCCTTGGCCACGAGTTTTGTTTCAAACGCCTTTCGGCATCACTGCATGTGAAAGGCAGTCAAGCCGCTGGCCTCGCGCAGCAACTCCGAGTTTCAAACGCCTTTCGGCATCACTGCATGTGAAAGTCAACCCCCTCGTCCACCCCCAAGTCTCGGCCTGCTAGTTTCAAACGCCTTTCGGCATCACTGCATGTGAAAGATCGACTCGGTATCCCGGATGCGGGCCGCTAGCGAGGTTTCAAACGCCTTTCGGCATCACTGCATGTGAAAGCGTGTATCGTCGGCCCACACGGCAAAATCCATCGCTGTTTCAAACGCCTTTCGGCATCACTGCATGTGAAAGCCGCATGGATGCTATCTGGGCCTTTGACTTGCCCTCGTTTCAAACGCCTTTCGGCATCACTGCATGTGAAAGTATCAGCCAACTCCTCTACAGTTCGCGCCTTTTCTCGTTTCAAACGCCTTTCGGCATCACTGCATGTGAAAGACCGGGCAGAGGCAACTATCGGTTCTCCCAGTTCGCTGTTTCAAACGCCTTTCGGCATCACTGCATGTGAAAGCCAAATGATGCTATAGTCAGGTTATTTCGATCTACCTCAGGTTTCAAACGCCTTTCGGCATCACTGCATGTGAAAGAAGAAACACCAGGAGATCGTGTCGGACATATATCGTGTTTCAAACGCCTTTCGGCATCACTGCATGTGAAAGACAAATCTTTTGCCGTAAATTGTCCCGATGCTCCGAGATGTTTCAAACGCCTTTCGGCATCACTGCATGTGAAAGTAAGTGGAAGAAAGGAGGAAGCGGAAAAAGAATTAGTTTCAAACGCCTTTCGGCATCACTGCATGTGAAAGCATGGGGAAGAAGCGGAACGATCCCAAATATAACGTTTCAAACGCCTTTCGGCATCACTGCATGTGA
>NZ_JACEFB010000030.1 GCF_013694095.1 Thermogemmata fonticola
AGGATGTATCGGAGGTGGTGGTAGTGGAGACGCGAGTGGGGAAGTCTGGGTATCCGATTCCGGTGCGTTGGACGCTACAGAACGATGCTGGGGTAGTCACGAGCGAGTATGATTTGCGTGATGAAGGGGTGGAGCCGTTGGAGAGGGAGTTTACGTTGTCGGCGTTTGGATTGCCGGAGCCGGTGGGTGTGGAGTGGGAGCGTCCGGTGCGGTGGTATTTGTGGCTGATGCTGGCGGGGATGGTGTGTTTGGTAGCCGGCGGAGTATTTTATTGGCTGAGCCGCCGCCGAGCCGGAGGGACGAACTGAGGGGAGACTATTGGGTCGCAGAAACTCCCGTGATCTTGAAGTTGAGGTTTTCACTCTGATTACCGGAGCATATCGAAGTGTGGAGAAGGTATAGGTTGGGGTGTGGTAGGCTGTTGTCATATCGGTGGGTTGTGGTAATCTGGATGGGGAAGGGTTTAGCGTTGCTGGTGTGCGGTCTGGTGCTCGTACCGCAAAACCGGCTGCTGGGGGAGGAGGAGACCGAAATAGTGTTGGTGGGTGACGGCTGTGCTGGCGATGAATGTAACATTTCATGTCTTGGTCAGGAACCACCGTGTCGTGGGGGACAATTGGCTTGCAACAATGATGGCGGTGGTATCAGGAACTGCGGTACGTGTGCATGTAGGCAGCGAAATTACGATAAAACATGCCGTTGTTTATTGACACCATAACCTGGGGATTGATGCCATTATCGCAAGAGTGTTCCATTAGCAGTGTTCGAATATCTCACTCGATGTTGGTAATCCGGACTCGATTCTAGGTGTCCGGTTAGCCTGTAAATATTTTTAATAGTTTAGGAAAATAATAATATCATAGGTGATTTATGGAAAAAAATAGATATCCAAAATGGGTGTACTATTTTATATATAGGTTGCTATATTTTATATTAGCATTATTTTGTGTATTTGTTAGTCTAGGTACATCTGAGATGCAATCTTCGGACAATCTACGGCGGAGATTTTTACAGGAGGCGCCCCGACTATGGAAGGAATATCGTGCCCGGATTCAACAATTTGACGGAACTCTGACAAGGATGATGTATGTGGATGACAAGTTAGAGAGTCACTATCGTTTTGAGTACAAGCATAATGCATCTTGTCGTATGTGTATCATGTATCCATTGCTTGCTCAAGATGAGATTGGAAGTGTGTACGCGTATAATGCGAAGTACAGTTTTGGATTGATACGGAGAGGGTCTGAGCGTCCTTGGGTCCTGAGAGGGTATCAGATGCGGCAGGAAGGAGTGATGACGCCGGAGATGAGAGAAATTGAATTGCAGTTGACGCCCCTGTGGGATTTGTTGAAGGCTGATACTTCGGATGTGGCAGCGTTGGTGTGCCGACCGACGTTTCGGATACTGCGAATGGAGCTACTTCACCGAGAGAGTGAGAAGTTAGTCCGGATGGAGTTTGACAATACCCATCCGCTAGAACTTCGATCTAAGGATTTTGAGCCGATTCAGTCCGGTGTATTGCTTTTTGATCCGGCACGTTATTGGTGTGTACGAGGTTGTGAATTGAATTCTAAGTATATCAATGCTGATTCAAAAATTACAGTAGCTATAGAATTGCAAGACCGGTCGGATAATTTCCCGGTTCCTAAACGCATTACCAGCACAAGTAATCAAGTGCGAACAGGAGGAGAACGCCTACGTGTAGCTTGGATAACGGAATATGACATATTTGAACCATCCCGTTTGCCCTCAGACGAGGAGTTTACGTTGTCGGCGTTTGGATTGCCGGAGCCGGTGGGTGTGGAGTGGGAGCGGCCGGTGCGGTGGTATTTGTGGCTGATGCTGGCGGGGGTGGTA
>NZ_JACEFB010000031.1 GCF_013694095.1 Thermogemmata fonticola
ACCACCTAGCCACAAACTGAACACCAAATACCGAGATGCTGCCATGATTACTACCTCCAATCACATGGATGTGCTGTGCTCTCCCTCAGCTCTCCCCTCCGGCTCGGCGGCGGCTCAGCCAATAAAATACTCCGCCGGCTACCAAACACACCATCCCCGCCAGCGTCAGCCACAAATACCACCGCACCGGCCGCTCCCACTCCACACCCACCGGCTCCGGCAATCCAAACGCCGACAACGTAAACTCCTCCACTGATGGTACATATTCCCTTATCAAATATTCTGTTCGGAATACAAAATCCAATTCCACGGGGATGCCTTTGGTACTCTTGCCTTTGATTCGACCATCCATCTGTTTCAACACGGGTAGTTCATGTGAAATTTTGGTATATTCCATCGCACCGTGTTCCTCAGTTTTGATCTCTTGAGCACCTAACCATGTCACAGAAGCCTTGTACTCGAGTGGAATCCAATAACGCTCTGGATCAAAGATTATCCATCCATTCTCATAGCAATAATCAATACTAGAGGATCCCAGGACTGCCACTTTCTTAGGAGAACGAAACTCCACTCTTACTAGCTGCTGTTGACCTTTGTCAATCTGTTCCGCATGGACCACTTCAAAACCGGGTTGCTTCACTAACTGCTCGAGTGATATCTTGTACAAAACAAAAGGTGATGTTGACCAGTAATCATTATGATTATGAAGTGCCATACTAGCGTAACTATGAATAAAACTGTCCTTTGGATTTCCATTTATCCTCACGAGCAACCATGGGTTTGATGGTCCTTTACGATTTAGTTCAAATGCATATTTATCATTCACAGCCCAGCATGTATAAATACTATCCCGTGAACCTAAAATTGATAGTAATCTTGTCCCAGATTTATCACGCAGGGTATAAAAATAATCATTTGGTATTGTAGATGTATCGAATTTGACTGAATCGGGAACTCTCAACCAACTCTTCAACTCCAACTGTAGGCAGAGTTCGCTACATCTCTGTTTATGCTCTTTCCACTTCTGCGGCGCCTCATGCAGAAAGCGATGTCGCAAATCCTGAGACTGAGAATAACACTGTTGTGTGTCAATTCCCCAAGCCAAAACTAGGATCCAAATCCATCGCCAACTAATCAAAGGAAAGCGATATGATTGATGAAAAATATTCAAATTAGTTATGTTCCTATAGGCATACATTTTGCAACTCCTAGTGTTTAAGAGTTTATTGGTTATTTACAGAAAAATTTTATTACTATATACCTTAATAAATCTAGTAAATTTTGGCTCATTCCATAATTCTAAAATTCTGGTATGTGATTGAGGAATCGGAATCAGTGTTCTTCGATCCTATGAGTGGCTTACCAACATCCACATGCCTTGGTTGCTGTCGGGAATGGCGGGGGCTGATTCATGATTATGCATCGACAACCCTTGCAATTCTGGTCTGGCTTGCATGTTCCCACTTGACCCGGCTGTGCTCCAGTTTCGCATCTCCTATCAATCATAAAACTCCCATCAGGAAGGATCACGACATATGTTAGCATCATACACTTGTCATCACATACGTGAGAGGGAGGATTTTGTGGACAAACAGGTTGATCTACCCCATCACCCTCCTCCCCCAGCAGCCGGTTTTGCGGTACGAGCACCAGACCGCACACCAGCAACGCTAAACCCTACCCCATCCCAATTACCACAACCCACCGATATGACAACAA
>NZ_JACEFB010000032.1 GCF_013694095.1 Thermogemmata fonticola
CATCGCTTTGCACAACTATCATGACGTCAACAACACTTTCCCGGCCGGTAATGTCTCCGACAACGTTTGCTGCGGCCAGAATGTCTGGACCACTTGGACGGTGGATATTCTTCCTTTCCTGGAACAAGACGCGTTATTCAAAACCTGGGTTCCGAGTCAGAACACCTGGGCTAGCGCCAATACCTTCCTACGCACTCAATTCGTCAAGGTGTATTCCTGCCCTTCGGACACACTTTACTTACGGACGGAGCGTCCTGCTTCGGGCAACGGCAGTGGTGCGCAGTATCAATTCGGTTCCTATCGTGCGGTGTCAGGGCGCAGCGGCGGCAACGGCCGGGTCTTCTGGGACACTTGCGAACCGAACCTGGGCACGCTCAACCCGGCGTGGAAGGGCGTCCTCCACGTCGTGATCCGAACCACCAATGCCAACGTAGCTGCTCGCTGTCCCACAGGAACTACCGAACGGATGACGAGCATCATTGATGGAACGTCCAACACTCTGCTGGTCGGGGAGTACACCAATATCGATGTGCCTCGCCGGGCGACCTTCTGGGCCTATGGCTACACCTCGTACAATCAATCCTCGGTCACCAGCGAGAGCCGTATTCTGGGCAACAGTTACAACCGCTGCTGGAACAGTCCGGGCAACGGCGGGGATAATCCCTGCAAACGCGGCTTCGGGAGCAATCACGCCAATGGGCTGAATTTCCTCATGGCGGATGGATCAGTCCGCTTCATCAGTTATAGCGTCGACATCAATCGCCTGGCGGCGATGGCAACCATGGCGGGGGGCGAGGTGGCGGACGTGAACTAATTGCCTGGGAGGTCCAGCTATGTTGCGGTCATTCCTCCTCGCGGGAATGGGATTGCTAGCCGCCTGTGCCTTCGGTTGCAGCGACGGACGCCCGAAGTTCGTCCCTGTTTCAGGCCGGGTCTTGGTCGATGGCAAACCTGTGGCCAATCTGATGGTCACGTTTCAGCCCATGCAAACGGAAAAAAACAAAGACCCCGGCCCTGGCTCGGCGGGCGTCACCGATGCCGAGGGACGTTTCACCTTGAAAGTCTCCTCCCAGCAATACAGCGGCACGGGGGCGGTTGTCGGTAAGCACAAAGTGCGCATCGGCACGGTTCTACCCGGCGAAGGCCAGGCGACCGATCCGAGCATCGGCTCGCCCGATGACGCTCCCCTGGCTGGCAAAGAGCTGATCCCCCCGCAATATAATCAAGACACCATCCTGACCTTTGAGGTGCCGCCCGGAGGTACCGATCAAGCCAACTTCGAGATTTATATCCGCACTCGCAAACCGTGACGGCGAGTTCCCGCTCTGTTTCTCTCCGGGCCTGGCCGCGTCATTACGGCTGCCTGAGACGGCAACTCTGGAAGAAGCTCCGGGGAGGGCTAACGTTGTAGCAAGCCAGACGAAAGGAGCGTCTGCTCTTCTCGGCTCTCCTTCGACTTCTTTCTAAACAGGGGTAGTCACGAGAATATCGTGGTGAAACAACATCAGATTCCGGGTCGTATTTTTTTCATTTTTCACCCCTTGCAGGAAGGATTGGACTGCGGTAAATTGCATAGCGGTCGCGAGGAGTCTCGCGGTGGTTGTGTTCCTCTCATTTCTCTATTTCGTGAGGTGCTGTATGACTCGCTCCCTTAGC
>NZ_JACEFB010000033.1 GCF_013694095.1 Thermogemmata fonticola
CACACCACCTAGCCACAAACTGAGCACCAAATACCGAGATGCTGCCATGATTACTACCTCCAATCACATGGATGTGCTGTGCTCTCCCCTCAGTTCGTCCCTCCGGCTCGGCGGCGGCTCAGCCAATAAAATACTCCGCCGGCTACCAAACACACCACCCCCGCCAGCATCAGCCACAAATACCACCGCACCGGCCGCTCCCACTCCACACCCACCGGCTCCGGCAATCCAAACGCCGACAACCGAAACTCCGACTCATCCAACTTCCCACCTAACCGCTCAAAACGCGTAAACTCTATCCTCCAACGAAACTCGTAATACTTAGAATCCTGACGATCCCGCTCCCCCACCTCGATCACCTTCAACGGCGGATATTCCCCTTCCCCCTCATACTCGTGATGCGACTCCAAATAGCGTGTTCCCGACCCAATGTCATGAGTCCAGCCCGCACACACCCAACCCCGCATCGGATCAAAAAAGTAACTACTCTTCGTCCGCGTAGGTTTCTTTGTCACCACATCCAAATGAGACACTACCACCGTCAGTTGTTTCACCTTCCGGCCTCGATACTCCGTATCCCGCATCTCTAAAAATTTCGTCTCGGCATCCTCAGCTATTTCCAAATAAGTCCGGTTCGTCCACTGATCCGCTATCGGTGCTATGAAGGGCATAAATTGTACTCGCCCACTTGGAGATGCCGGCTCCCAATTCCTCAACAAATATCCTTTTCCTCCCTCAATAATCTCAAAAGCATACTTGGTATTCCCTCCACTAATCACAGGCTTATACTCACGTACCATCTCTCGTGTGTCACTCTTCGCAACCCATCCCTTAGACCTCAGTAAATAGAGATTCAAATCAAACTTCCCCTCTGCTTCTTGCATTTGCACAAGCCCTTTCCCCGATGGATTCTCACCACGATAACTGTATTCGATGCTTGTATAGTTTTGAATCAACTTATCATAGGCTTGCCTATATTCTGACAAAAACAACTCTCGTAGGTCCGAATCCGTTCCGAAACCTCGATCGGCACCTACCAAAAGTAGCCCTCCCACACCCCACCAGAAATATAATCGTCTCATGGCTCCCATGTCTTCCTCTCCACAATTCAAAAGTATCAACTACACACATCAACATATGGGACACCCCATCGACCCAGTATCAATCGGAGTGCCCCTCCCCCTATCTTCACACATTACTATCAACTTCAAGAACGAAACTCATCTTCTTGGATCGGGGCAAGTACAATTCACCTTGTTAGGAGATAGGTCACACGCGCTTGGTAAATCGAAAAACCGACACGGTTTTCCGGGTTCAACACATGCATAGCCCTACGGTACAGTTGGACATTGGAGACCGATCTCAATGGTCTCATTAGGTTCCCCCAGCAGCCGGTTTTGCGGTACGAGCACCAGACCGCACACCAGCAACGCTAAACCCTACCCCATCCCAATTACCACAACCCACCGATATGACAACAG
>NZ_JACEFB010000034.1 GCF_013694095.1 Thermogemmata fonticola
TATCATCCACCGCTCGCCGCTCGCTATTTTCCCCTGCTTTTTCCAGGAAAAAACCACTTTTTGGAAAAATTTTGCCATTTTCATTTGACAGGGCCAATTTTAGGGTGCATATTTATACTGAAACACCTGAACACTTGAAGTAAAAAATGTCAAATACCGCTGTGGAGGGGAATGCTGCTCACCCCGCGTATCTCGCCACCAGCGACACCAGGAGCAAGCCATGAGGACGCTGCATTGCACCCGCACCCCCTGGAGCTTCACCCCGCCTCCCGACCCCTTCTGGGACCGGGACGCCCACCGCGTTCTGCAACAGTTGCGGCTGCAACTCGCCCCCTCGGTGCTTCTCGGCCGTTCCCTCCGGCCCCGCCGCCGCTACGCTTCCCCTGGCCTTCTCCTCTGGTGCCGCCAACTTCCCGGCTGGCAGCGAGCCAACCTCCTCCATCGCTGGGTCCTCCCGCTCTGCGGCACCCTCCTGTGGTACCTGAAAAGCATGCTGACTCAACCCTGTCAGCGGCGGAAGGCGGAACAGACTCCCACCCAACACCAGAAGCGACAACGTTCGGAGACAATGCGGCGTCACTCCCCAGCTTCCCCCGGCCCCGACACGCCGGCCCTGCCTCTGAGCCTGGAGAGCGTCCCCGCTCCTCCTCCTCCGCCCCGACCGGCTCCCGCACCATCTGTCGAAGCAAAACCTGATCTTTTCTACCAATATCAACGTCGAACAAATCGTTCTGCATACAGTGCGAAATCGGCAAGTCGATCGCGGAAGCGGAGCGTGCCCTTCATCGTCGAGGCGAAGCTCCTTCCGGTGGTAGGTCGGCGAACAGCATCCTGCGGCGAAGAGCCTTCCCCCACGGGCCGGATTCGCCCCATCTGCGGTACCCGGAAAAACAAAGCGAAAACGGCGGAACAGTCGGGAGATTCCCTGGCCGCGGCAGGACCTTCCTCGGCGGAGAAGGCGGTGACATCTCGCCGCCAGCGTCGGCAGGGAGCGACCCACGGCGAGGCTTCCTCCATTCGGCCCCAGCGGCGTGGGGAGCCAACCTCGGTTCGCTCCCAGCGTGCCGCGGCAGGGTATTCTCGGATTTCCCCCGAATTGTCAAGTGAACATGATGAACCCAGGAAACGGAAAAAGTCCGTGGAATCCGGTCATCATCCCATCTCGACAGCAGAAAAGATGCAAATGCGATTATATAAATTGATTTGTCAATCCATAAGTGGTAATCGGCGAAGTCGTGATCAATTGATACGTTCGCTAGCATCTTTGGATCAGCGAGCCAGTCCCCCGCGTCGCTCAGGCCGTCGGGCGAAAAAGAAGCGGGAAAGTTGGGAGGTTCTCGCGGAGTTGCCCCGTCGTCCGAAGTTGACAAAGCCGTCTCAGCCACGGGAGCATTCCGAATT
>NZ_JACEFB010000035.1 GCF_013694095.1 Thermogemmata fonticola
CGCCCCCGCAGCGCCAATCCCGTTTTCCCTCAGGTCCAGCGTGGTGAGGTTCTGAAGATGGGGTGACTGGGCCAACGCCTTCGCACCCGCAGGGCCAATCCCGTTTTCCCTCAGGTCCAGCGTGGTGAGGTTCTGAAGATGGGGTGACTGGGCCAACGCCTTCGCACCCACAGGGCCAATCCCGTTTTTCCTCAGGTCCAGCGTGGTGAGGTTCTGGAGATAGGGCGACTGAGCCAACGCCTCCGCCCCCGCAGCGCCAATCCCGTTTTCCCTCAGGTCCAGCGTGGCGAGGTTCTGGAGATAGGGCGACTGAGCCAACGCCTGCGCCCCCGCAGCGCCAATCTTGTTGTCACTCAAGATCAGCGTGGTGAGGTTCTGGAGATAGGGCGACTGAGCCAATGCCTCTGCACCCGCAGCGCCAATCTTGTTGATCCCCAGGTCCAGCATAATAAGGTTCTGAAGGTAGGGTGACTGGGCCAAAGCCTCCGCACCCGCATCCCCAATCCCGTTCCACCTCAGGATCAGCGTGGTGAGGTTCTGAAGATAGGGCGACTGAGCCAATGCCTCTGCACCCGCAGCGCCAATCCCGTTGACCCTCAGGTCCAGCGTGGTGAGGTTTGGGAGGTAGGGCGACCGCGCCAATGCCCTGGCACCCGCAGGGCCAATCCCGTTGCCCCCCAGGTCCAGCATGGTGAGATTCTGAAGATGGGGCGACCGGGCCAAAGCCTCCACACCCGCAGCGCCGATCCCGTTGTCACTCAGGCCCAGCGTAGTGAGTTTTTGGAGGTAGGGCGACTGGGCCAACGCCTCCGCACCTACATCACCAATCCTGTTGTCCCACAGCTCCAGCGTGGTGAGGTTCTGGAGGTAGGATGACTGGGCCAAAGCCACAGCACCCGCAGGGCCAATCCTGTTGTCCCACAGCTCCAACGTGGTGAGGTTCTGGAGGTAGGGTGACCGGGCCAACGCCACAGCACCCACAGGGCCAATCCCGTTGTCCCTCAGGTCCAGCCTGGTGAGGTTCTGGAGGCAGGGCGACCGGGCCAAAGCCTCCACACCCGCAGGACCAAGCCGTATCCCCCACACCCTCAATGCCACTACACCCGCCAGCCACTCGAGACTCCCCACCACACCGTCAGCATCAAGATGGGGACGAAAATCCCACACGACCCATCGCAGGTCCACATACCGTCGCGCTGCTCGCAACTCCTCCGCATCCCCAACTACCAACCCCTCCACCAAACCACCCCACACAAACCACTTCAAATCCGGCAACCCCTTCAGCCACTCTTTTCGATGCC
>NZ_JACEFB010000036.1 GCF_013694095.1 Thermogemmata fonticola
CGCACCCGCAGGGCCAATCCCGTTTTTCCTCAGGTCCAGCGTGGTGAGGTTCTGGAGGTAGGAGGACCGTGCCAATGCCTCCGCACCCCCAGCGCTAATGCCGTTACGCCCCAAGTCCAGCGAGATGAGGTTTCGGAGATTCGGAGACTGGGCCAACGCCTCCGCACCCGCAGGGCCAATCTCGTTCCACTCCAGGTCCAGCATGGTGAGGTTCTGGAGGTAGGGCGACTGGGCCAACGCCTCCGCACCCGCAGCGCCAATCTCGTTCCACCCCAAGTCCAGCGTGGTGAGGTTCTGAAGTTGGGGTGACTGAGCCAACGCCTCCACACCCGCAGCGCCGATCCTGTTGCTCCTCAGGATCAGCGTGGTGAGGTTCTGAAGTTGGGGTGACTGAGCCAACGCCTCCGCACCCGCATCGCCAATCCTGTTGTCACTCAGGCCCAGCGTAGTGAGTTTTTGGAGGTAGGGCGACTGAGCCAACGCCTCCGCACCCGCAGCGCCAATCCTGTTGTCCCACAGCTCCAGCGTGGTGAGGTTCTGGAGGTAAGGCGACTGCGCCAACGCCTCCGCACCCGCAGGGCCAATCCCGTTGCTCACCAGGTCCAGCCTGGTGAGATTCTGAAGATGGGGCGACCGGGCCAAAGCCTCCACCCCCGCAGGGCCAATCCCGTTGCCCCTCAGCTCCAGCGTGGTGAGGTTCTGGAGGTAGGGCGACTGGGCCAAAGCCTCCACCCCCGCAGGGCCAATCCCGTTGACATTCAGCTCCAGCGTGGTGAGGTTCTGGAGGTAGGGCGACTGGGCCAAAGCCTCCACACCCGCAGGGCCAATCCCGTTGACACTCAGGTCCAGCGTGGTGAGGTTCTGGAGGCAGGGCGACCGGGCCAAAGCCTCCGCACCCGCAGGACCAAGCCGTATCCCCCACACCCTCAATGCCACTACACCCACTAGCCACTCGAGACTTCCCACCACACCGTCAGCATCAAGATGGGGACGAAAATCCCACACGACCCATCGCAGGTCCACATACCGTCGCGCTGCTCGCAACTCCTTCGCATCCCCAACTACCAACCCCTCCACCAAACCACCCCACACCAGCCAGCTCAAATCCGGCAACCCCTCCAGCCACTCTTTTCGATGCT
>NZ_JACEFB010000037.1 GCF_013694095.1 Thermogemmata fonticola
CACCACCGTCACCGCCACTGCCGTCACCGCCACCGCCGCCGCTGCCACTGCTGCCGCCACCATCGCCACCGCTGCCGTCGCCACGTGAAGGGCGCGGACGCACCCCAGACCGCACCGAACCCCGCTCCTCCCCCACCCTACCAACAACACCCGATAACTGCCCCTGCCACGGTAATAACTCATCCGGCCAAAAATTGAAACTGAGAGAATCTAACTCTTGAGAATGATTTTTCCAACACAAAGTTGAATTGAAACATTCACAAAATGAATCATCGGATTGGCTCACACCATCGGGAGATGCTTGATTCGACAAAGGGATGGTCCCCGCGGCGGATTCGGACGGCGGCGGCTCTGCGGGAGAATGGTCGGCCTCACTCCGGGATGGAGGAGATGACATATTCCCGTCAGCGGAGCCTTCCTGGCCTTCCTTCTGTTCCTGGCGTTCGAGGCGGCGCAGGAAGGCGGAGACGTGGGCGAGCCAGCGGAGCTGGGCCTCGTGACGTTTGCGGGCCAAAGCGGCGGGAGAGCGGGAAGAACGGCGGCGCTTCCTCCGGCGGAGTTTTTGACGCAGCAGTGACAAGAGCTTGACCATGATGGCCAGCCGCAGAGTGCGGGCCAAGCGGCGGCGGGCGGAACGCTTCCAGCGCTGGCGGCGGGGCGAACGGCCTGCCTCCCGGCGGCGCGACCGGCACGGTGAACGTCGGACACGGCCCTCCGTTTCGTCCCCATCCCAGCCGGTTTGACAATTTTCATCCATATCGCATAGATGTTCACCATGACATCGATGGCACTCCGCCTCCTCGCAGCCGCTGCCGTGGCAGCAACAGCAACCCTCGCCGTCCTCCCCGTCAGTTTGACAATTATCGTCAATATCACACGGATGTTCACCACAACACGGGCCGCCGTCCGCAGCGTCGCATCCGTGATCGCCGCCGTGGCAGCAACAGCACCCCGCGCCGTCCTCCCCGGCGTGATGGCCACACCAGCCGTGGCAGGCGTCCGCGTCATCCTCACCGTCTTCCCAGCACTCCGGGTCGTCCGCGGAGCAGGGACAGTGATCGTGACAA
>NZ_JACEFB010000038.1 GCF_013694095.1 Thermogemmata fonticola
CCCGCCCCGACCGGCGCCCGCACCATCTGTCGAAGCAAAACATGATCTTTTCTACCAATATCAACGTCGAACAAATCGTTCTGTATCCAGTGCGAAATCGGCAAGTCGATCGCGGAAGCGGAGCGTGCCCTTCATCGTCGAGGCGAAGCCCATCCCAATGGTGGCTCGGCGAGCAGTTCCCCGAAGTGAAGAGCCTTCCCCAAGTGGCCGGACCCACCAACGCGGCGGTGGCCTCAAAATGCGGACTAAAACGGCAGAAGAGCCGGGGCGTTGCCCTCCCGCGGCAGAGTCTTCCACCCCAGAAGTACCAGTGACAGCCCGCCGCCAGCGTCGGCAGGGAGCGACCCACGGCGAGGCTTCCCCCATTCGGCCCCAGCGGCGAGGGGAGCCAACCTCGGTTCGCTCCCAGCGTGCCGCGGCAGGGTCTTCTCGGATTTCCTCCGAATTGTCAAGTAAACATGATGAACCCAGGAAACGGAAAAAGTCCGTGGAATCCGGTCATCATCCCATCTCGACAGCAGAAAAGATGCAAATGCGATTGTATAAATTGATTTGTCAATCCATAAGTGGTAATCGGCGAAGTCGTGATCAATTGATACGGTCGCTAGCATCTTTGGATCAGCGAGCCAGGCCCTCGCGTCGCTCAGGCCGTCGGTCGGAAAAGAAGCGGGAAAGTTGGGAGGTTCTCGCGGAGTTGCCCCGTCGTCCGAAGTTGACAAA
>NZ_JACEFB010000039.1 GCF_013694095.1 Thermogemmata fonticola
TTGGGTACCTTCCACCAGCCGATGCCGCCGCGTGTCGTCATAGTAGACGACCAGCTTGAACTCCTTGAAGGCCTGGTCGGCACCCGGTCGCAACGGCGGCAGCGGCTTGGCCTTTTTGCCCCGCAGCTTACGCTTATGCTTGATCGTCGCCCGTCGCTTCCGCTTCTCCGCGTCTGTCACCAGCGGCACCATCACCCCGTCGCAGCCAAAGTAAACCCGCGTCTTCGCCCGAGCCGACGCGGAAGACTTCGAGGGGGAAGCAGACGATGACGATTTCGAAGCGTTCGCTGGCGTGGCGGTGACAGTCGAAGCGTTCGCTGGCATGGCGGTGACAGTCGAAGCGTTTGCAGTCGAAGCGTTCGCTGGCATGGCGGTGACAGTCGAAGCGTTCGCGGTCGAGGCGTTCGCTGGCATGGCGGTGACAGTCGAAGCGCTTGCGGTCGAAGTCGCCGCTGGCTCGGTCACGACGCAATCGGCGGCCGACCAGCCCGGTGTCAATGCCCCCGACTTCTGGGCGGCCAACACCTGCCGACCTTCCTGCTCCACCACCTGCCGCAACGTCTCACGGCTCAACTTCAGCTGGGCCGCCCGCCTCAGATTCTCCGCTGCCGCCGCAAAGCTGGAACTGCCAGCGTTGAGCCGACACACCAACTCCCGCACCCCTTGACTGATCGTCGCCTCCGCCACGTCCAGCCAACAATCCATCGGCGCCTCGGCC
>NZ_JACEFB010000040.1 GCF_013694095.1 Thermogemmata fonticola
GCGACTTCGACCTCAAGCGCTTCGACTGTCACCGCCACGCCAGCGAACGCTTCGACTGTCACCGCCACGCCAGCGGCGACTTCGACCGCAAGCGCTTCGACTGTCACCGCCACGCCAGCGAACGCCTCGACTGTCACCGCCGCGTCAGCGAATGCCTCGAAAGCGTCATCGTCTGCTTCCCCCTCGAAGTCTTCCGCGTCGGCTCGGGCCAAGACGCGGGTTTACTTTGGCTGCGACGGGGTGATGGTGCCGCTGGTGACGGACGCGGAGAAGCGGAAGCGACGGGCGACGATCAAGCATAAGCGTAAGCTGCGGGGTAAGAAGGCCAAGCCGCTACCGCCGTTGCGACCTGGTGCCGACCAGGCCTTCAAAGAGTTCAAGCTGGTCGTCTACTACGATGACACGCGGCGGCATCGGCTGGTAGAAGGCAGCCAGGGCGACCACGAAGCGGCGGGACGCTTGATGCGGCGGCAAGCGGTTCGGCTGCGCCTTGATCTGGCGGACGAAAAGATCGGCATTGTCGATGGGGCGCCGTGGATTCGCAAGCAGGTGGCCCGGCAGAATCTGCCGCTGGACGCCTTGGGTCTGGATTTCTATCACTTGGCCGAGCATGTGCACGCGGCTCGCCGTGTGGTTTTTGGCGAGGACGATGC
>NZ_JACEFB010000041.1 GCF_013694095.1 Thermogemmata fonticola
GGCGACCACGAAGCGGCGGGACGGCTGATGCGGCGGCAGGCGGTTCGGCTGCGCCTTGACCTGGCCGACGAAAAGATCGGCATTGTCGATGGGGCGCCGTGGATTGGCAAGCAGGTGGCTCGGCAGAACCTGCCGCTGGACGCGTTGGGGTTGGATTTCTACCACTTGGCCGAGCATGTGCACGCGGCTCGCCGTGTGGTTTTTGGCGAGGAGGATGAGGACGGCAAGCGTTGGGCGAGCGAGTTGCTACACGTTTTCAAGCACGAAGGTTACGAGGCGGCCTGGGCGAAGCTGCTCGACTGGCGTGGCACGCTGCGGGGTGCGAAGCGGCAGGCGGCGGATGCGTTGCTGGGGTATGTGGGGGAGCGGCGGGAGATGATCCGCTATCCGGAGTTTGTGGCGAAGGGTTGGCAGTTGGGGAGCGGACCGACGGAGTCGTGCTGCAAGACGCTGACGGCTCGGCTCAAGGGGCGTGGTCGGCGTTGGGATGCCCGGAACGCCGAGGCCGTGATGGCCTTGGAGGCTCTGAAGCAATCGGGTCAATGGCAGGCCTACTGGCTAATTCAAGCCAAAATCCCAGCTTAGTGCCGCCAGAATTTCTGGTCAGACCC
>NZ_JACEFB010000042.1 GCF_013694095.1 Thermogemmata fonticola
TGCCCAGACGCCGATCGATCGCTGGCTGGATGTGGCGGAGGCGACGATCAGTCAGGGGGTGCGGGAGTTGGTGTGTCGGCTCAATGCGGGCAGTTCCAGCTTTGCGGCGGCAGCGGAGAATCTGAGGCGGGCGGCCCAGCTGAGGTTGAGCCGGGAGACGTTGCGGCAAGTGGTGGAGCAGGAAGGTCGGCAGGTGTTGGCCGCCCAGAAGTCGGGGGCATTGACGCCGGGCTGGTCGGCCGCCGATTGCGTCGTGACCGACACCGCAGCGACTTCGACCGCAAGCGCTTCGACTGTCACCGCCACGCCAGCGGCGACTTCGACCGCGAACGCTTCGACTGTCACCGCCATGCCAGCGAACGCTTCGACTGCAAACGCTTCGACTGTCACCGCCATGCCAGCGAACGCTTCGACTGTCACCGCCACGCCAGCGAATGCCTCGAAAGCGTCATCGTCTGCTTCCCCCTCGAAGTCTTCCGCGTCGGCTCGGGCCAAGACACGGGTCTACTTTGGCTGCGACGGGGTGATGGTGCCGCTGGTGACGGACGCGGAGCAGCGCAAACGGCGGGCGACGATCAAGCACCAGCGAAAGCTGCGGGGTA
>NZ_JACEFB010000043.1 GCF_013694095.1 Thermogemmata fonticola
AACGCTTCGACCGCGAACGCTTCGACTGTCACCGCCATGCCAGCGAACGCTTCGACCGCGAACGCTTCGACTGTCACCGCCATGCCAGCGAACGCTTCGACTGTCACCGCCGCGTCAGCGAATGCCTCGAAAGCGTCATCGTCTGCTTCCCCCTCGAAGTCTTCCGCGTCGGCTCGGGCGAAGACGCGGGTTTACTTTGGCTGCGACGGGGTGATGGTGCCGCTGGTGACGGACGCGGAGAAGCGCAAACGGCGGGCGACGATCAAGCATAAGCGTAAGCTGCGGGGCAAAAAGGCCAAGCCGCTGCCGCCGTTGCGACCTGGTGCCGACCAGGCCTTCAAGGAGTTCAAGCTGGTCGTCTACTATGACGACACGCGGCGGCATCGGCTGGTGGAAGGTACCCAGGGCGACCACGCAGCGGCGGGGCGGCTGATGCGGCGTCAGGCGGTTCGGCTGCGCCTTGATCTGGCGGACGAAAAGATCGGCATTGTCGATGGGGCGCCGTGGATTCGCAAGCAGGTGGCTCGGCAGAACTTGCCGCTGGACGCTTTGGG
>NZ_JACEFB010000044.1 GCF_013694095.1 Thermogemmata fonticola
CTTGAGCGAGGCGCTCCAGCTACAGCCTCAGTTGGCTGCCAGCATTCAGCCCGCACTGGCAACGGCTTATCAGCGGCGGGGTTTGCTCCGAGCGGAGAAGCAGGAGTGGGACCAGGCGATAGCGGACTTGAGCGAGGCGCTTCGACTTAACCCCAACTTGGCCGAGGCGTATTCTCGGCGTGGTATGGCCTATGTGGGGAAGGGGGACTTCGATCAGGCGATAGCGGACTTGAGCGAGGCGCTCCAGCTACAGCCTCAGTTGGCTGCCAGCATTCATCCTGCATTGGCAACGGCTTATCAGCGGCGGGGTTTGCTCCGAGCGGAGAAGCAGGAGTGGGACGGAGCCATCGCCGACTTCAGCCAGGTGATCCGCCTGAATCCTTCTTCTGCCGAGGCGTACTTTGGCCGGGGTTTGGCCCGTTTGGAACAGAGGGACTTCGATCAGGCGATAGCGGATTTGAGCGAGGCGCTCCAGCTACAGCCTCAGTTGGGTGCCAGCATTCAGCCCGCAC
>NZ_JACEFB010000045.1 GCF_013694095.1 Thermogemmata fonticola
GTACCACAGGAGGGTGCCGCAGAGCGGGAGAACCCAGCGGTGGAGGAGGTTGGCTCGCTGCCAGCCGGGAAGTTGGCGGCACCAGAGGAGAAGGCCAGGGGAGGCATAGCGGCGGCGGGGCCGGAGGGAACGGCCGAGAAGCACCGAGGGGGCGAGTTGCAGCCGCAACTGTTGCAGAACGCGGTGGGCGTCCCGGTCCCAGAAGAGGTCGGGAGGCGGGGTGAAGCTCCAGGGGGTGCGGGTGCAATGCGGCGTCCTCATGGCTTGCTCCTGGTGTCGCTGGTGGCGGGATACGCGGGGTGAGCAGCATTCCCCTCCACAGCGGTATTTGACATTTTTTACTTTAAGTGTTCAGGTGTTTCAGTATAAATATGCACCCTAAAATTGGCCCTGTCAAATGAAAATGGCAAAATTTTTCCAAAAAGTGGTTTTTTCCTGGAAAAAGCAGGGGAAAATGGCGAGCGGCGAGCGGTGGATGATG
>NZ_JACEFB010000046.1 GCF_013694095.1 Thermogemmata fonticola
GACCCCGCAGCTTACGCTTATGCTTGATCGTCGCCCGTCGCTTCCGCTTCTCCGCCTCCGTCACCAGCGGCACCATCACCCCGTCGCAGCCAAAGTAGACCCGTGTCTTGGCCCGAGCCGACGCGGAAGACTTCGAGGGGGAAGCAGACGATGACGCTTTCGAGGCATTCGCTGACGCGGCGGTGACAGTCGAAGCGCTTGCGGTCGAAGCGTTCGCTGGCATGGCGGTGACAGTCGAAGCGTTCGCGGTCGAAGCGTTCGCTGGCGTGGCGATGACAGTCGAAGCGTTTGCAGTCGAAGCGTTCGCTGGCATGGCGGTGACAGTCGAAGCGTTCGCGGTCGAAGCGTTCGCTGGCATGGCGGTGACAGTCGAAGCGCTTGAGGTCGAAGTCGCCGCTGGCTCGGTCACGACGCAATCGGCGGCCGACCAGCCCGGCGTCAAA
>NZ_JACEFB010000047.1 GCF_013694095.1 Thermogemmata fonticola
TGGCAATGGCCAGCGCAATGGCAGTGACAGTGACACGTCATGTTCTCGCGGCAAGAGTGATCAGTGTCGCAGCCATCGTCGTCCTCGTCATAGCCATCGTCCCAGGTTTGCTGGGGATTTTCGTTGTTCTCGGTGGAGAAATGGCCGTCCTCCCAGGTCTGACTGGCTTCGTCGGAGTCGGCATCGTTGGGGAAATGGCGGGAAGCTGGGCGGGCGGCAGGGGAAGCTGAAGCGGCGGGGCGGGAAGTGGCAGCGGGGGAGCGGCGGGGTGTGCCTTCGGCGAGGAGGTCGGGGGCGGTGAGGAGGTCGGGTGAAGCGGTGGGGGCGGTTTCGGCGGCGACGGTTTCGAGGAGTCGGCGGAAGGGGAGCCAATCGCGGATGACCGCGTCGGGCGGGAGGTTCGGGGGTGGTTGATGGCGA
>NZ_JACEFB010000048.1 GCF_013694095.1 Thermogemmata fonticola
GGGCAATGGCCAGCGCAATGGCAGTGACAGTGGCACGTCATGTTCTCGCGGCAAGAGTGATCAGTGCCGCAGCCATCGTCGTCCTCGTCATAGCTATCGTCCCAGGTTTGCGGGGGATTTTCGTTGTTCTCGGTGGAGAAATGGTCGTCCTCCCAGGTCTGACTGGCTTCGTCGGAGTCGGCATTGTTGGGGAAATGGCGGGAAGCTGGGCGGGCGGCAGGGGAAGCTGAAGCGGCGGGGCGGGAAGTGGCAGCGGGGGAGCGGCGGGGTGTACCTTCGGCGAGGAGGCTGGAGGCGGTGAGGAGGTCGGGTGAAGCGGTGGGGGCGGTTTCGGCGGCGACGGTTTCGAGGAGTCGGCGGAAGGGGAGCCAATCGCGGATGACCGCGTCGGGCGGGAGGTTCGGGGGCGGTCGATGGCGG
>NZ_JACEFB010000049.1 GCF_013694095.1 Thermogemmata fonticola
GTCCCGTCCGTCCCCCTTGACAGAATCACCTCCGGGGTGTGTATCCCCGCAGTCGGCGGTCATGTTTCGTCAGGTGCGGCAGATGCAGCGGCCCTTTTCGGTCCGTTTGGTCCGCTCGGTTCCCAAGGTCGCGGAGTCGGCAGCCATCGCTGGCAGTACCGTGTCACTGGAAGAGCTGCGCACCGCCCTCCCACGGCCCCAGCCATCGCTAGCGGTTCCAAACTCGGCGGTGGAAGGCGGGCAATCGCCCCCGTCCCGTTTGGGGCGGTCTCTAGGGCGGCCAATGCTCCCCAAGAGATCGCCAA
>NZ_JACEFB010000050.1 GCF_013694095.1 Thermogemmata fonticola
AATCCGCTTCCTCACGGCGGGTAATGGAACTGCTGCGGCTTCTCCGGGATCGCCGGGAATGACAGTGTGGCCAGAGCGGCTTGCTCCTGCGGTTCAAGTCACGAGCCAAACAACTCAACAAGTCACGAGCCAAACAACGGCAAGCGCCAACCTAGCCGGGTCCCCTTCGGCTTTTTCGCCGCCATCGTCTCGCAATGAAGCTGCTGGGGTATCGCCTGGCATTGGTACCGGATCGGCCTCCGCTCCGCCAGTGGGGACGGTGGCGCAGCCTGTTTCGGAATCGGATTCGGTGCCC
>NZ_JACEFB010000051.1 GCF_013694095.1 Thermogemmata fonticola
TTTCTGACGCAGCCGTTTACCGCTCGCGTCCGTCGGAGGGGGGAAAAGCGGCTTCCGCCGCATCCAGTCGCTTCTGCAGGGCCTTGGCGTAAACCTTTTCGCGGAACTTGGCGAAGGCGTCGCGGGCGGGTTCCTCGCTGTCGGCGATGATCCGCCCCGGCCGAGCGTGGTCGACGGCATCGGCCACTTTGGTCAGCAGCTCCTCGAAATCGGCCCGCAACTCTTGCATCAGCTCGGCACGATTCAGTTTCGGCGTTGTGTCCATAGCGAACTCCTTGAAACAACA
>NZ_JACEFB010000052.1 GCF_013694095.1 Thermogemmata fonticola
GCCCCCGACTTCTGGGCGGCCAACACCTGCCGACCTTCCTGCTCCACCACCCGCCGCAACGTCTCCCGGCTCAACCTCAGCTGGGCCGC
Source organism: Thermogemmata fonticola (assembly GCF_013694095.1). Taxonomy (NCBI): domain Bacteria; kingdom Pseudomonadati; phylum Planctomycetota; class Planctomycetia; order Gemmatales; family Gemmataceae; genus Thermogemmata; species Thermogemmata fonticola. Next base: position 90 of record NZ_JACEFB010000052.1, read on the forward strand.
CCGCCTCAGATTCTCCGCTGCCGCCGCAAAGCTGGAACTGCCAGCATTGAGCCGACACACCAACTCCCGCACCCCTTGACTGATCGTCGCCTCCGCCACGTCTAGCCAACAATCCATCGGCGTCTGGGCCCCCGTAGACGATTGCCAACGGATCCGCTTCAACCGCACCCGCCCGTTGACCGT
>NZ_JACEFB010000053.1 GCF_013694095.1 Thermogemmata fonticola
ACTTAATACATTCGACAGGGAAGAAGATGTTGCATCGTACTGAGATCAAACAGAATAATGAATGTGGGATGATAATGTATGAGGTATTAGAGGGGGATGTAGGGAGGTTGGCTGTGGAATTGAAGGCGTACAATTCAAAGTACAGTTTTATGTTGGGTCGGCGGACGTTGGAAGGGGAGTGGCTGGTGGTCCGATATGGTGTGGAGGCGGATCAGGCGGCGTTACGCCAGGAGACGCGGGAGTCGATAGATGCTGCAT
>NZ_JACEFB010000054.1 GCF_013694095.1 Thermogemmata fonticola
GTGCATAATCAATCGCTTCCCGTGTCTGCTGACGTAACCCCACCTGATCCGCCTCCACACCATATCGGACCACCAGCCACTCCCCTTCCAACGTCCGCCGACCCAACATAAAACTGTACTTTGAATTGTACGCCTGCAACTCCACAGCCAGATTCCTAACATCACCCTCCATGACTTCATACGTATGCATACCACATTCACTATTCTGCTTAATCTGGCTACGATTTACCTTTGTTATCCCTAGTGCACTAAAAACTG
>NZ_JACEFB010000055.1 GCF_013694095.1 Thermogemmata fonticola
TTTCTGCACCAGTGCGGGTGGTTCGGACACGGTTGGAGGATTTGGTGGGTCAATCGACGTTTCGGGTGGTGGAGGTGAGGGGTATGGAGTATGAGGGTCGGGAGTGTGTGGCGGTGCGGTTTGAGAATCCGCATCCGATGAGTCGTCGGCCATTTGTGCCGGAGCAGGGGGGGATGTTGGTGTTGGACCCGTCCCGGAGTTGGAGTTTGTGTCGGGCGGAGATTCGGAGTCAGTATTTGGGGGATAAGGGTCCGA
>NZ_JACEFB010000056.1 GCF_013694095.1 Thermogemmata fonticola
GGGTCTGACCAGAAATTCTGGCGGCGCTAAGCTGGGATTTTGGCTTGAATTAGCCAGTAGGTCTGCCATTGACCCGATTGCTTCAGAGCCTCCAAGGCCATCACGGCCTCGGCATTCCGGGCATCCCAACGCCGACCACGCCCCTTGAGCCGAGCCGTCAGCGCCTTGCAGCACGACTCCGTCGGACCGCTCCCCAACTGCCAGCCCTTCGCCACAAACTCCGGATAACGGATCATCTCCCGCCGCTCC
>NZ_JACEFB010000057.1 GCF_013694095.1 Thermogemmata fonticola
CGAGCGGCGGGAGATGATTCGCTATCCGGAGTTTGTGGCGAAGGGTTGGCAGTTGGGCAGCGGTCCGACGGAGTCGTGTTGCAAGACGCTCACCGCTCGGCTCAAGGGGCGTGGTCGGCGTTGGGATGCCCGGAACGCCGAGGCCGTGATGGCCCTGGAGGCTCTCAAGCAATCGGGTCAATGGCAGGCCTATTGGCTAATTCAAGCCAAAATCCCAGCTTAGTGCCGCCAGAATTTCTGGTCAGACCC
>NZ_JACEFB010000058.1 GCF_013694095.1 Thermogemmata fonticola
TACACCCTGCCACTCTCTACAACGGGACAATTTGACAATCTAAAAATTTCTGTACATAAAATCATTTTTTCCCCACTCTCCCCCCTCACAAACGTATCTCGCACCGCCGCAAATACGGCGAGTTCCGCAGCGCCTCTCGCCCCGCCTCGCCAATCTCGTTGTCCCTCACGTCCAGCGTGGTGAGGTTCTGGAGATAGGGCGACTGGGCCAACGCCTT
>NZ_JACEFB010000059.1 GCF_013694095.1 Thermogemmata fonticola
GTTGGATTTCTACCACTTGGCCGAGCATGTGCACGCGGCTCGCCGTGCGGTTTTTGGCGAGGACAGCGACACTGGCAAAGCCTGGGCGAGCGACTTGCTGCACGTTTTCAAGCACGAAGGTTACGAAGCGGCTTGGACGAAGCTGCTCGACTGGCGTGGCGGGTTGCGGGGAGCGAAGCGAAAGGCGGCGGATGCGTTGTTGGGCTATGTGGG
>NZ_JACEFB010000060.1 GCF_013694095.1 Thermogemmata fonticola
TTTCGAGGAGTTGCTGACCAAAGTGGCCGATGCCGTCGATCACGCTCGGCCGGGGCGGATCATCGCCGACAGCGAGGAACCCGCCCGCGATGCCTTCGCCAAGTTCCGCGAAAAGGTTTACGCCAAGGCTCTGCAGAAGCGACTCGATGCGGCGGAAGCCGCTTTTCCCCCCTCCGACGGACGCGAGCGGTAAACGGCTGCGTCAGAAA
>NZ_JACEFB010000061.1 GCF_013694095.1 Thermogemmata fonticola
CCACGCTGCACCCCAAACACAATGTCAAATACCTTGTTCCCACCCCCAGACACCGCTGTGATCTGATACGACGTGCTAATCGAACCTCCCGGACCCACAAACGACACGATGTCCCCCGACGTAAACGTGTTGACATTGATCGCCTTGTCAAACGTCACACGCAACCGATCCAACGTAAACGGCTCCAAACCACCCCACTGAGC